>CAZAHQ010000137.1:0-8998 GCA_964484415.1 uncultured Acidobacteriota bacterium
CGCAGCCTCTAACTGGCCCAAGCTCTAAACCATCACCCTACGGGAGAGCGGCATTACGTCGCTCTCCCGCGTTCTGCTCCCACAGGAGTCCCGCTCATGAACGCGCCGATTCGCCCACCATTCACGCACACCACCGCCACGGCCAAGGTGCAAGCCGCCGAAGATGCTTGGAACTCACGCGACCCTCAACGTGTGGCCCGCGCCTACACCGTCGACTCGCGATGGCGCAATCGCACGGAGTTCATCAACGGCCGTGATGCGATCGAAGCGTTCCTGATGCTCAAGTGGCAACGCGAGCTCGACTACCGGCTGATGAAAGAGCTGTGGGCCTTCACCGACAACCGTATCTCGGTCCGCTTCGAGTACGAATGGCACGATCAGGCGGGGCAGTGGTACCGGACCCACGGCAACGAACACTGGGAGTTTGATGCCGACGGGTTGATGAGCAGGCGCGACATGAGCGCCAACGACATACCGATCAGCGAAACCGAACGACGATACAAGATCTCATCGCCTTGATAGATCAACGCAAAAAGCGCAATCCGGGAGAAATGTGATGTCACGTAAGAATGGTCTCTTGAAAACAGTCGTTCAGGCTGCCGTGGTTATCGTGGCGCTGCTTGGAATCGATGCCATCGGCTACGCTCAAGTCGCAGTCAAGATTAGTTACAAGACGGTGAAGGTTGGCGACGTAGATGTCTTCTACCGTGAGGCGGACCGCAAAGATGCGCCCGCGGTTTTGTTGCTGCACGGCTTTCCGACCAGCTCGCAAATGTTCCGCAACTTGATTCCAGCGCTGGCAGACAAGTATCGCGTCATCGCACCCGACTACCCTGGATTTGGCCAAAGTTCGATGCCGTCACGGAACAAGTTCAGCTACACGTTCGACAACTTGGCGAGTGTGATCGATACCTTCACACAGCAGGTCGGGCTGACGAGTTACGCACTCTACGTGCAGGACTACGGCGCGCCGATCGGTTACCGGCTGGCGGTCAAGCACCCTGAGCGCGTTACGGCGCTCGTGGTTCAAAACGGCAACGCCTACGACGAAGGACTCGATAACGACTTTTGGAAACCGATCAAGGCCTACTGGACAGAGCCGGACAACAAGGATCGCCGCGAGGCGCTGCGTGGCTTGCTCTCTTTGGAAGCGACGAAGTGGCAATACACGCATGGTGTGAAGAACGCAGAGTCGATCAGCCCCGATGGCTACATGGAAGACCAGTACCTGCTCGACCGTGACGGGAACAAAGATATTCAACTCGACCTGTTCCTGAGCTACGGGAGCAATCCACCCTTGTACCCGAGTTGGCAGGAGTACTTCCGCAAACATCAACCACCGACGCTGATCGTGTGGGGTAAGAACGACAGGATCTTCCCGGCTGCCGGCGCAGAACCGTACAAGCGTGACCTCGAGACGCTAGAGTTCTACTTACTCGACACGGGGCACTTCGCACTGGAAGAGGAAGGGGCCACCATCGCGCGGAGGATGCGTGAGTTCCTTGGGAAGCACATCACCAAGAACTAGGACCGCGGCAAGATCGGTGCGCTGCCGTCCGCGCGGCCTGGACCCGCCCCCACCGGCCGTTCTGGCCTGCGGACAGGGGTTCCCCCGAATAGGAACATTGTTACCGCCCGGCTGCTAAGGATCGGCGTAGATTCCGAGGCTGCTAGGTACGGGGTGCCCCGGCCAGGGTCGGAGTTTGTAAAGACTCTGCACGTAGCAAGCGAAACGACACCATTGGAATTGCCCGGTGACGCGGAAGGGTGGGACGGCTGATGAACCGATCGTATCGAGGCTGGTTGCTGATTTGCGTTGCATTGCTGATCGTGATCGGCGGAGTCTCGACGCCCGCGATCGCCCAGTGTGGAACGCGCCGCGTAGCAATCACCGGCGATACGAATCTGGCGAACAACTGTCTCTCAACCGCCACGCCGTGCAAGAGCATCAATCACGCTATCGCCGTCGCATGTACCAACGACACAATCGCGGTCGGTGAAGGGTCGTACTTCGAAGATGTGATTGCCGACAAACGGGTGTTTATTGACAGCTCGGGCACCAACGCACTCACGCTGCTGCGTGGGACGGGGACGAACGACATCGTCCGCTTGCTGGCGACAGGGGTGCAGCTCAATGGGTTCACGGTCGACGGACCGGCCAGTGGCGCCTGCGTTCGCATCGGCGATCCGGCGCATCCCGGAGTACGCAGTGCTCAAATCACAAACTCGACGATGCGCAACTGCCGCTATGGCGTGCTGATCGATTCGATTGGTACGGTGGGTGATTGGAATCGCATTAGCGGCAACACGATCGAACTCAACGACTCCGATTCGACACCCGACAGCGGGACCGGTGTTTTGTTGCTCGGTGGATCGGGTCGCGTCCAGTTGCGCCAGAACACGATGCGCAACAACGATGGTCCAGCCCTCAAGCAAGCACCCGGCTCCAACAACACGCTCGAGATTGCCGGCAACACGATCAGCGGCAACGGTGTCGGGGCACTGGCGACCAGTCGCGCGGCACTCGACATCCGGCAGGGGCGGGACCTGTTCGTGGAAGGAAACTACTTCACCGGGAACAACGGTTCTGCCGCTCCCAACGACGGCCTCTCGGTATTGCTGGAAGGCGTGACCGGAGGATCGTTCGTTTGCAATCAGATGGCCTCCAACGAGAGCGGGCTCGAAATTCGCGGCACGGTCACCAACCTTGACGTCTTGCAGAACCGTTTCGCGCAACAAACCAACACCGCGCTGTTGATTCGTGCCGGTTCCGCAACCGGCGCGACGATCAACGAGAATCTGTTCCTTGGCAATGCGCAGGGGACGGTCAATCAAGACTCCGTTACCGCCAATCTCAAACACAACTGGTGGGGTGCAGCGAGCGGGCCGCCGAGTGTCGGTGGGACCGGCAACAGCGCCACGGGGCCGAGCGACGTCACCAACTTCATCCCGCGATCGCTCGAGCCGATTTTGGCCCGCGCACCGCGCGTGACCGGTTGGTCGCGCGCTGCCGGTGCGGCGTGCTACGACACCTTGCAACCCGCGATCAACGCGGCACCAACCGGCGGGCTGGTGCTGATCGGCAAGGGAGAGATTCTGGGGCGCGTTGTTTTGAATCGGCAGGTCGATCTGGAGGGCGTGCCGGGGCGGATCCAGTACCTGTGGTGCGATCACTGCAATCAGAGCGTGATCGACGGCACGCAGTACAACGAGCCGCGCAAGCCGGGACTGCAGATTGTCGGGGTCAGCGGCATCTACGTGAAGTACCTCACGATCCACGGTGGCGGCATGGGCACGCCGGCCTGTTTCGGAGGTCACCAGGACACCGAGATCGGGCTTGATCTTCAGAACGTGAAGAACTCGCTGTTCGATACCATCGACCTGCGCGAAAACGGCACCACCGATATTCGCCTGCTGGGCGATAGTGACGACAATACCCTTCGCAATATCTACCTCGACGGCATGATCCGAGACGGCGACAACGAGGATCGCTGCGGGCATCGCTCGCGCGAGGGGATCCTCATCGACGGCGGACTCCGCAGTTGTGAAGGCGGTGCCGGCGCGTACGCCGATCGCAACAAGATCTTCGACTCGTTCACGTATCACATCACGCGATCGATCAAGTTGAAGTACGCCAGAAACACCGAGATCGCCAATAACGCCATTCACGGCGTTCCTAGCAACGAATGGCCCGAGACGACCGCGATCAACCTGTGGATCGAGGCTTCCAACGATACGTGGATTCACGACAACCCCGAAATCGGCAATCAGGGTGTGTACGAGGCGGTCCGCGTCACCGGCAGTCATTCGTGTGAAGCGGCCGACAGTGCGCGCACCAAGATCGAGCGCTCGAACTTCACGATGTTCGATCGCAGCGGTACGGGGCTGCGGCTGCAGCACCTACCGACCGACAACGGGGCACCGGTCGATACGACGCTGTCATGCTCGAGCATCGACGGCGCCTATCTTGGGATCCAAACCGACTATGTGGGCGGCGCGAACATCACGCTCACCGATATCGTCTCGAGCACGCTAGGTGTGCGCAACGACACTACCGACTCGCTGCCCGTGACGCGCTCTTGGTGGGGGGCGGCATCCGGGCCCTCGGGAGCCGGCTCCGGGACGGGCACGAGCGTCAGCGCCAATGTTGCGTATCTGCCGTACCTCGCATCGTCGGCCCGCAACGACGCCGATGGCGACAGTTTCACCGAATGCGATGGCGACGCCGACGATACCAATGCGTTACTCAAACCGTTCGACTCCTGCGACGGATTCGACAACGATCAGGACGGGTCGGTCGACGAGAACTTCGTGGCGCAATCCACGAACTGCGGCACCGGGCCGTGCCTGTCGAGCGGAACCACGACTTGCATCGGCGGTGTGCCCGGCAACACCTGCACGCCGCTCCCGCCTTTGGCGCTCAACGATGTCACCTGCAATTCGGTCGACGACGATTGTGACGGGACCGTCGATGAGGACTTCAGCGGTGGCAGCACCAGTTGCGGTGTCGGTGGTTGCGCACGAACCGGTTTCCTCGGTTGCGTCAACGGCTCCCCTCAAAACACATGCAATCCCGGAACACCGCTGAGTTCCGATAGCCTCTGCAATGCAATCGACGACGATTGCGACGGGCCTGTCGATGAGGAGTTTACGGTCACTCCCACCAACTGCGGCCTCGGCGTGTGCGCCTCCACGGGTCAAACCTCGTGCGCTAGCGGAGTTGCAGGCGACTCCTGTGTGCCTGGCACGCCAAGTTCGGCGACCGACACGCTGTGCAACGGACTCGACGACGACTGCGATGGGCCGACCGACGAAGAGTATGCGGCGCAACCGGTCTCGTGCGGGCTCGGCGTCTGCGCACGAACCATCACCACCTCGTGCTCAGGCGGTGTCGAGAACGCTACCTGCACACCCTACGCTCCCAACGGGCCAACCGACGCGCTGTGCAACGGCTTGGACGACGATTGCGATGGCCCGATCGACGAGGACTTCGAGCCCCAATTGACTCAGTGCGGCGTGGGGCAATGCGGCCGGTTGGGTTCGATCGTGTGCGTCAATGCGCAACTGCAGGAGCAGTGCACGCCGGGCACACCAGTCCCCGAACTATGCAACGGCGCTGATGATGACTGTGACGGAATCGTCGACAACGCGGTGATTCCGGCTCGGCTTTCCCAAATGCAAGCGGTGCGCAGTGGACGCGGTGTGATCTTGGATTGGGAAGATCGTGGCGTTACCAGCTACTACGATCTCCTGCGTGGCTCCACGGCAACGCTCATCTCGACCGGCGGCAGTTACGTCGCTTCTATCAGCGACTGCCTGCGCAACGACCTCGGAACCAACACCTTCAACGACAAAGACGAGGGCCCGCCTCCCGGCGACGCACGTTGGTATCTGGTTCGCCCGCAGAACTGTGGCGGCCGAGGCACCTACGACGATGGCAGCCCTGGACTCGTCGCGTCGCGCGATCCGTTGATTGCAGCGTCTCCAGCGGCCTGCCCTTGAGGCTGACGATCGCCTCGCGAGCGAGTCTCGCGGGGCGATCAACCTTCTTGCTACGCTCGCCGCCGACGAGGGATCAGATTCGGGCTTCAATCGTTCGATGTCGTCAGCGACACTCGGATACAAGACAGGAGACCCGGGCCCAGCTCGACTCAACTGCGAAAGGCGGCTGTCGCCGGTTGAACCACGGCTGGCAACTTCGCTCGGATGGTTCCGAGCTGTTCGGCAGTCAACTTCAAGACATAGGCGGCCGAGGCGGTTTCGAAGGTGCCGCGTACGACGGCCGGTCCACCGAGTCCCAACTCGTTGCAAAGGGCGTTGGCCAGTGCCACGCACGCCGTCGACGGCTGCGGGGCATCGGCTGACTCGAATGTGTGGTGGTAACGAATGACATTCGCAACATCGGCCGGAAGGCCCCACTTCGTTGCAAGTAACGCGCCCGTTTCGGCGTGATGATCCGCGATCAGCGAGAGGTCGGGGGCTTGGAGTTCACGGTGCTGGCCCTCGCTATCGAGGCGAAGCGCCTGCGCCAACGCCAGCTTCCCGATGTCGTGCAGGATGCCGCACAAGAACACATCCTCCACGTCGACCCCCGCCGTATCGGCTACGAGTCGGCTACCGAACGCCACGGCCAAGGAGTGCTCGAATACTTCGACACCGAGGCTTCCGTAGGCCTCTGCATCTGCTACCTGAGCCTTGAGTACCAGCGCATACAGCAAGTTGCGTGTCTGCTTCATGCCGATACTGTTGATCGCCCCTTTGAGATCGCGTAGCTGTGCTTGTGAGCCGTAGAAAGCGGAGTTCGCGGTACGCAACACAGCTACCGTCATCGCCGGGTCGAGTTCTACCAACCGGATCAAACGAGGGACGGTGATTCCGGGAGTTCGCAGCTCGTGCATTACCTTGATCGCGGTCTCCGGAAGAACTGGAAGCTCGCCGGCCTTTGCGATGACCCTCGCGACGACATCTTGCGATGCGAGTTCAATAGCGGTCGTTGTCACGGCGGTTCCCTCGGGTGTGGCCTCGTTCGAAGCGTGCCTTGCTTGTCGGACGGGTCGATGACGCCTTGACTGTTGAGTGCAATTACTCTGCGCGGGTAGAGAGATCGAGCCGCTCTGCGACCGCCAGAGTGTTCCGTTCCAGCACACACCGAGTAAGCGCCGAGGGTTAGCCCACGAGTTCGCTCACTGCCAGCACCGCCCGATCGATCTCTTCCGGCGTGTTCATCAGTCCAGCCGAGAGGCGTGCCACAGTTCGTGCGTAGGGGCTCTCGCTGGCGATGATCTTCTTCTGCAGTAGGCGCTGGACCACCTCGGCCGGTTTGAGTCCGTCGATATCGAAGCCAACCAGGCCGGCCGACAGTTCCTCAGACATTGGTGTGTAGAGCTTGACGTGTTTGAGTTCCGCCAGGCCTCGTTTGATATGCGTGTTCAAGGAGTGCACCCGGTCCGCGATCTTCTTGCGGCCGATCGAACGATGAAAATCGAAAGCAGCCTCGACCGCCCATTCGTGCTCGAAGGCGTGAAACCCACCCGGCGAGAACCACGACGCTTTGGCCGGTGCCTTGGGTGCCGTATCGCGGGTCCATGCGTCGTACACCGCCTCCTCATCGAACGTCGGAATCGTGGGATGCATCCCGGCCCATGTGCCTTCGGAGGCCCAGACCAGACCGGTGCCCCTGGGACCAAACAGCCACTTGTGCGTACCGGCAACGAATATGTCGCAACCGGTCTGGGCGATCGTCTCATCTTCACACCCAAGGCCGTGTACGCCGTCGACGACGAGCAACGCGCGATCGGCTTCGGCTCGCCCGCTGTTGGCCTCGCGAATCGCCGCGGCAATCGGCCGCAGTGGCAGCTTCAAGCCGCTTTGTGAGTGAACCCATGTGAGTGCGACAACGCGTGTTTCGGGACGAATCGCTTGTTTGATTCGCGACACGATCGAGTCGACGGAAATGGACGGTAGTTCAGCGAACGAGTCGTAGAGCGCAATCCGTCGCGTCGTTGCACCGCTGCGGATGGCAGCCAACCGGATCGCTTCGTGATGCACGTAGTGATCGTGCGCGGTGGTGAGGACCTCTTGGCCGCTGCGCAACGACAAACCGAAATAAGTCAGCGCCAGCCCCATGGTGGTGCTCTGCGTGAGTGCAATTTCTTCAGGTTTTCCGCCCAGGTACGCCGCTGCAGCGCGCTTTACGCGTAGGTCCAGGTTTTCTGCGGGTGTGCCGAAGCAGCCGTGCTCGACCGTCTCGAACGGGTTGGCGTCGAGTTGTTTGCGATACCGCTCGATCGCGTCGCGAACGGGCTTGGGGTGAGAGGCCAGGAAGAATCCGGACAAGTGAACCCAGTCGCGCGACAACTCGAACTGGCCTCGGATTGCAGCCCATTCATCGTTCGGTACTGCCGTCGCTGGGGCAGCGAGTACTTCACTCGCTACCGCGCTCCCTGCCGCCGCCACGCCGGCCATAGTTAGGCCTGCATCACGTAGAAATCGCCGCCGGTCGATCGATGACATGACTCACTCCTCCTAAGAGGGCAAGAGTCTCGCAGAGACATCTCGAGAACGCGACCGCACGTGGGGTCGAGGCACTGGCTACTTCTTCTTTGGCGCCGTGTACTCCACCAGATTCAGCTTGAACGGATCCACCTCGACCTTTCCCGGCATCGTATCGAGCGGAATCGTTGCGATCGTTTCCGCATTGTCGACCATCAACAGCTTGACAGCCGTACCGCCGGACGCCTCGCGCAGCACGAGTGGCACATACACGCGGGCAAACGTGTCGGCCGGTTGGCTGGCATGCGCCACGATTTGCGGCCGGCCGCCGGCGGCTTGCTGGAGTTCGGCGCTGACCTTGATCGGTGGTTTCGGTCCGCGTCGAAACCAATCGTCGACGTACCAGTTCATCTCCTTCCCGGTTGCCTTCGAGAGCACGAAGCTGAAGTCATCGCTGGTCACGCGCTGGTTTTTGTAGGTTGCAAGGAACCGTTTCAGGATCGTCAGGAACGCCTGATCTCCCATCCAGCCCCGCAGCATGTGGAGCGTGCGCGGACCCCGCTGATAGAGCAGGCAGTAGCGATACTCGCCGGAATTCGCCCCTGCTAAACTGTTCGCGGCTTCGATCGACCAGTCTTTGCACCACGACGCGTAGCCGTCCCACTCGCCATACAGCGATGTCCATCCACGTACGGCCGAACGTTGAACCGAGCGGTCGTCGAGCTTCAGGTCCTGCGCGACCATCCCCGACAAGTACTCGGCGACAGATTCGCTCAACCAGTTGTCGTAGGTTGACGCCGGGCGAGCCGATACACCGAACCACTGATGCGCCAGCTCGTGAGCAACCAGTACTTCTCCTCCCATCTGACGGCCGGTGCTGTGCGGACTCATCATGAATGGACGAAACATCGGAGAACTGACCATGACCACACCAGGTGTGGCATGCCCATAACTGAAGTCTGCCCTGTCCTCGGGATCCTCGACAATGTCGTCTTCGCGATAGGGC
>CAZAHQ010000138.1:0-8974 GCA_964484415.1 uncultured Acidobacteriota bacterium
GCCGTGCATGTAGCCGACGGAGTAGATGTGGATCAGGGTGCCGATCCCGGTAACTACCAAGAGCATCACGCAGGTCAGCGCGTCGATCGAGAACGTCCATCCGATTGACACGTTGGCCCAGCGCTCGCCGGTCGGGCCCCACGGCTTCAGTTGCACGTCACCCAGCGGCATCCACTCTGCCGCGGTTACCGCGAAGCGGTCGGCCATGTCGGGGTTGCCGACCGACACGCTGAACTTCTCGGGATGCTCCTGCGCGAGTTGCTGATACCCGGCCAGGTTGTGCGAGAAGTTCCAGATGCACGCCACCGACAACAGAAACGACAGCGACGCTGCGGTGATGGTGATGGTGTGCGCCAACCGATCGTTGGCTTTCTTCATGAGACCGAGCAGGCCCACCAGCGTGAAGCCGGCCAGGGGCAGCAACGGAATCAACCACATCCACTTCAGCATCGCGTCCTCTTACCAGCGCAGCAGGCGAGCTGCATCGATATCGGCAGTGCCCTTCAAGCGAAACAGCGCAATGATGATCGCCAGCCCCACAGCCGCTTCCGCCGCCGCGATCGCCAGCACGAAGAACGCGAGAATCTGTCCATCCATTCCGGCCGATGGCGTGTTGGCCGGCAACGACCGACCGAGAGAAATCAGCGCGAGGTTGGCGCCGTTGAGCATCAGCTCGATGCACATCAAGATCGTGATCGCACCGCGGCGCGTGATGACACCGATTGCACCGAGCGCAAACAGAATTGCCGAGAGCATCAGGTACATGCTTTCCGGGGTGGCGCCCATCAGTCCTCCAAATTCTTCTTGGCCAGGAGCACCGCGCCGATCATCGCTGCGACCAGTGCCAGCGACACCACTTCGAAGGGGAAGAAGTACGGGCCAAACAGCGCCGCGCCGATCTGCGCCACGCTGCCGTACGGACCGGGCTGACCGGCAGCCGTTTCGGCGCCGGTTACCGAGGTGTAGGTCCAGCCGCTCTTGCCGAGCAATGCCACCAAACAAACATCCAGCAACCCCGCAAACAACAATGTTCCAAGGCCCGCACCGCCGCGCCATTCCTTCTCGAGGTTGAGCAGCATGATCACGAACGTTATCAAGACCACAATCGCGCCGGCATAGACGATGACTTGAATCGCGGCGAAGAAGTACGCCTGCATCAGGACGTATAACCCAGCCACCGAAAGCAAGTTGATCACCAGATTGAGCGCCTGAATGATCGGCCGCTTGTGCAGCACCACGAACAGCGCCGAGATCAGCGCAACGATGGCGAGCGCAATGAAGGCGACTTGGCCCATTACTTCCCCCATCCCAGCGTGACCATCGCTGCCGACAGGATGATTTGTACCAGCGCCAGCGGAATCAGCATCTTCCAGCCGATCTTCATCAGTTGATCGAATCGGAAGCGCGGCAGCGTCCAGCGCACCCAAACGTAGACCCACATGAAGAACAGGATCTTGCCCCAGAAGACCGCAAACTGAGCCGCCGCCAACTGCCAACTCCCGGCGGTGAACATCATCTCCTGCACGAACGGCACGCGATAGCCGCCCAGGAACAGCGTCACCAACAACGCCGAGGCGGTCATCATGTTGATGTACTCGGCCATCGAGAACATCGCAAACCCCAGCGACGAATACTCGGTGTGATAGCCGGCCACCAACTCGGACTCCGCTTCAGGGAGATCGAACGGCGCACGATTGGTCTCGGCGTAACCGGCCACGAACAGAATCAAGGCGCCGAGCGGCAGATAGCAAATGTTCCACAGCGGCCGTTGGCCTTGCTGTTCGACGATCGCCGTCAGGTTGAGCGTGCCGCTCCAAACCAAGACCGACACCACGGCCAACCCCAGCGCCAATTCGTAGCTGATCATCTGCGATGAACTGCGCAGTCCGCCGAGTTGCGAGTACTTATTGTTGGAAGCCCAGCCCGCCATGATGATGCCGTAAACGCCCATGCCGGATGCGGCGAGCAGGATCAACACGCCGGGATCGACATCGGCCACCACGAGTTTGATCGGGTGCTCGTTCCAGTTGAGGACGTAGCCGAACGGAATCACGCTGAAGGCAACGAATGCTGCGCAGCACGAAACGATCGGCGCCAGGTTGAACAGCAGTTGATGGCCGCTGGGTGGAATGACCCATTCCTTGAACATCGTCTTGACGCCGTCGGCCAACGGTTGCAGCAAACCGAAAGGCCCCACGCGATTGGGCCCGAGTCGCAATTGGATGATCGCCGACCCACGCCGCTCGACCCACGTCATGATCGGCACCAACTGCATCAGCATGCCGAAGATCACGAAGATCTTGATCAACGTCCAGACGATGACAGTCGTGTCCATCAGTGACCCACCGGCGCCCAACCGGCGCTCAGGATCTTGCGGGCCGCGCCCGTCACCTTGCAGGCTTGCGACGCCGAATCGACGCCGGCGAGATCTTGTCCCACCGACGCCGGTAGTTCCTCCCATCGAATGTTGGCAAACGCGGGCACGCTCTTGGAGAGTTGCTCGCGCGCCTGCGCAACGCCGCCGATCGACTCGCCCGGCGAGAGCGATTGCATCAGATCGCCCAGGATCATCAGCAGCGATCGCGCATCGGCCCGGGGTGTGAACGGTTTCTCCACATGCTGCGCGCGGCCGGCAAAGTTGACGTAGGTGCCGGCCGTCTCGCCGTACGTCAGCACCGGAAGCAACAGCGTGGCGGCGTCGGAAAGCGATGTCTTGTAGCAATCCAGCACGATCCGCACGTTGGCTTTTTGCAAGGCGGTGGCATCGATGACCGCAGGTTCGTCGGCATGTGGTCCGGTCAATCCCGGCCCAATGGCGATCAGTGCGTCGACGGTACCGGCCTTCAACGCTTGCTCGAGCTCGGCCACGGTCCCGGCGCCACCGCACAGCGCATCGATCACCGCACTCACGCCGCGACGATTCGGCGATTTGTCGCGTCGCAGCAGCACGTCGTCATCGGCGCCCTGCTCATGCACGGCGAGGTGAATCTTGGCACCTTGCAGTGGACCGGCCGCCAAGCGCGCCAACATCAGTGCCTCTTCGCAGGTCATCCGCGGGCTCGCCAGCACGCGCACCTTGCCTGCCGCATTCTTGAGCGCGAGCGTCGCGGCGCTGAGCGCCGATCCCCACATGTCCTTCGCATCGACACCCGCGCCACTCGCACCCGACAGGCGATGCGGCTCACCGGCGCGCATCCGCTCACCCCACAAGCGGCCCTCATCGCAGATCCACCAGCGATTGACCGCTTGGTTCTCGCGCGGCGTGATGCGGTACACCTCGTTGCGGAACGAGCCGATATTGGTGGAGCAACCACGCGCGCAACCGCCGCAGGTCGATGGAACGTTGCTTACAAACCAAACCCGCGACTTGAAACGGAACTCCTTGAGTGTGAGCGCTCCCACCGGACAGATATCGACCACGTTGCCGGAGTAGTTGTTGTCCAGCGGCTTGCCCGGAAAGGTGCTGATCTCTTCGCGAACACCGCGCAAGAACATGTCCAACTCGCCGGTCTTGGGCACTTCCTCGCAGAAGCGAATGCAGCGCGTGCACTTGATGCAGCGCTCCCAATCGAACATCACGTGCGGCCCCAGTTCGCGGCGCTTGGGGCCGTGCTCTTTTTCTTCCTCGAAGCGAGTCGTCGGCTTGCCGAACCGGAACGAGTAATCCTGCAGCTTGCACTCGCCGGCTTGGTCGCATATCGGGCAGTCGAGCGGGTGGTTGATCAACAGAAATTCCATCACCGCTTTCTGCCAGTCTTTGGTTTTCTCCGACTGCGTGAACACCACCATGCCGTCGCTGATGAACGTGTTGCTAGCAATCTGTGGCTTGGGATTCTTCTCGACCTCGACCAAGCAAATGCGACAGTTGCCGGCAATCTCGAGGCCGGGGTGATAGCAGTAGTGCGGGATCTCGATCCCCTTGGCCAGCGCCGCCTGCAGGATGGTGATGCCCTGCGGGACCTCGAACGTCTGGCCGTCGATGGTGATCGTCGGCATCAGGCTTGCCTCTAGCGGTTCACACGGCCGCCGCGAGCGGCTTGCCGTGTCGGATGTAGTGCTCGAATTCGGGTTTGAACTTGGCCAGGAACGAACGCACCGGCATCGCCGCGGCGTCCGACAACGCGCAAATCGTGGTACCGCCCATCATGAACTGCGCGGCACTGTCGAGCGTTTGCAGATCGCGCTCGGTCCCTTTACCGGCGACGATGCGCAGCAGAATCTGTTCGAGCCAACCGGTGCCCTCGCGACACGGCGTGCACTGGCCGCACGACTCGTGGTGATAGAAGTGCGCGATGCGAGCCAACACGCGCACCATGTCGGTGGTTTCGTCCATCACCATGCAACCGGCCGAACCCAGGAACGAGCCGACTTTGTTGAGCGAGTCGAAGTCCATGAACAGCCCATCGCACTCGGCAGCGGTGATGACCGGCACCGACGATCCACCCGGAATGCAGGCCTTGAGTTTTTTTCCGGGACGGACCATGCCGCCGCCATGCTCGTCGATCAGCTCCATCAACGGCACACCCATCGGCAGCTCGTAGTTGCCCGGCCGCTTGACGTGGCCGCTCAAACTGTACAGCTTGGGGCCGGTGTTCTTCTCGTCGCGGCCGATCGACTTGAACCAATCGACGCCGCGCTCGAGGATGAACGGCACGCAGGCCAACGTCTCGACATTGTTGACGGTGGTGGGCCAACCGTTGACGCCGTACGAGGCCGGGAACGGCGGCTTGATGCGCGGATTGCCGCGTCCGCCTTCCAGCGAATTCAACAGCGCTGTTTCCTCGCCGCAGATGTACGCGCCCGCACCGCGGTGCACGATCATTCCGCAGCTCCACCCGCTGCCCAAGATGTTGTTGCCGATGTACCCCTTGGCTTGCGCCTCGTGGATCGCCTTCCACATTGTCTTGGCGCAGAGCGTGTACTCCCCGCGAATGTAGATCCAGACCATCGAGGCTCGCATCGCAAACGCGCTGCACAGGTACGCCTCGATCAACAAGTGAGGATCTTCTTCCATCAACCAGCGATCTTTGAATGTGCCCGGTTCGGATTCGTCGGCGTTGACAACCAGGTTGTTGGGGCGTTCCTTGGTCGGCTCTTTCGGCATGAAGGTCCACTTCAAGCCGGTTGGGAAGCCGGCGCCGCCGCGACCACGCAAGCCCGACGCCTTGACCTTCTCGGTGATCTCATCGGGCGCCATCTTCAGCGCTGCGCGAAGCGTTTGATACCCGCCGCGCTTCTCGTAGACATCGATCGTCTGCGAGCCCGGCACGCCAATGTTGCGAGTGAGAACCGGTTCGAAGCTCATTCGACCATCACCCTGTTCGGCCCGGTGCTGGCGGGCGGGCGCTCGCCGCGCCGCAGCGCTGCGATCAACGCATCGGTGCGCGCGATGTCCATATCCTCGTGATAGTCGTCGTCGACCTGAATCACCGGCGCGGTGCCGCAGGAACCCAAGCACTCCACGCGCACCAGCGTGAACATTCCATCTTCCGTCGTTTCGCCGACTTCGATTCCCAGCTTCTTTTGCAAGTGCTCGAGCACCGTGTCGCAACCACGCAGCATGCAACTGACCGTCGTGCAGACTTGCAGCAGGTGTTTCCCAACTGGGGCGATTCGATACATGGTGTAGAACGAGCTGACACCGTGCACGAACGCCGGCGTCAAACCCAATCTCTCGGCGATCCAGGTTTCGGCCTGCAACGATATCCAACCGTCGCGCTCTTGCACCAAGTGAAGAAGCGGCATCACAGCCTGCTTCATCACCGGGTATAGGGCGACGAGTTCGTCGGCCTCTTTTTCGAACTCTGGTCCGTACATCCCGCTACCTTTCCCTCACGACACGGCGAGCGTTATCGGTCGACCTCGCCCATGACAGGGTCGAGGCTGCCGATGATCGCCACGGCGTCGGCCACGTATCGGCCGACACAGATTTTTTCGATGGTTTGCAGGTTGATGTAGGCCGCCGCGCGAATTCGGCAACGATACGCCGCCGGTCCGCCGTCGCTGGCCACGAAGAAACCAAGTTCCCCCTTGGGCGCTTCGATCCCGTGGTACACCTCACCCAGCGGCGGTCTCACCCCTTCGGTCAGGATGATGAAGTGATGGATCAAATCTTCCATCGACGTCAGCACCTTCTCCTTCGGCGGCAGGACGACCTTGGGCGCGTCCGCATTCATGGCGCCAGACGGCATGCTCTTTACGACCTGCTCGATGATGCGGCATGACTGACGCATCTCTTCCATTCGCACAAGGTAGCGCGAGTACACGTCGCCTTCCGTGTCGTATGGAATCTCGAAGTCGTACTGTTCGTAGCCGAGATACGGCTGCGCACGGCGCAAGTCCCATTCCACACCCGAGCCACGCAGTACGGGGCCGGTGCAGGAGTAAGCGATCGCCTCTTCGGTGGTGAGGATCCCGACTCCCTGCGTGCGCTCCATCCAAATGCGATTGCGGGTCAACAGCCCATCGCATTCCTCGATCACTTTGCGCGTGTTGGTGGCCCACTTCCCCACGTCTTCCAGCCACCCGTCCGGGATATCGCGCGACATCCCACCGATTCGCACGCCGCTGGTGGTGAAGCGCGCTCCCGTCAGGCGCTCGTACAGGTCGTACAACGTTTCGCGCTCTTGAAACGTGTAGAAAAAGACGGTTGCAGCGCCAATGTCCAACGCGCCGGTGCCGATGCAGACGTAATGCGCCGAGATCCGCGCCATTTCGCACAGCAACACACGCAACGCGGCGCAGCGCGGCGGCACATGAATGTCGAGCAACTTCTCGACCGCCATGATGTAGCTGATGTTGTTGGAGATCGGTGCGAGATAATCCATCCGATCGGTCCAGGTCACGAACTGTTGCCAGGTCTTGTTTTCTGCGATCTTCTCGAAGCCGCGATGCAAGTAGCCCAAGTCGGCTTTGCACGACACGATCGTTTCGCCGTCGAGCTCCAACACCAAGCGCAGCACACCATGTGTCGATGGGTGGCTGGGCCCCATGTTGATATGCACCAGGTCGCGGCCGCCTTCCTGGGTGCGAACCACGTTGTATCCGCTGCCGCTTGCCTGCAATTCGCTCATCGTAACGAGTTACTCATCAGCGCTTGAGTGGGAATTCTTTGCGCAGCGGATGACCGTCAAAATCGTCGGGCATCAAGATGCGTCGCAAATCGGGATGGCCGTCGAACACAATGCCAAACATGTCGAAGCACTCGCGCTCCATCCAACCGGCACCTGACCACAGGGGCACAGCCGAGGGGACTCGGTCCTTGACGCGGCATTTCACGCGCAGGCGCAGGTTGCGTGAAAACGAGTACAAGTGCCAAAGCACGTCAAACGGTTCACCACGCGCCGGCCAGTGAATAGCGGTGACATCGGTGAGCATCGCGAAGTCGCATTCCGGCTCGTCGCGCAGGAACGCCAGCACTTCGCTGATCTGCGCCAACTGGACGATCACGGTGCGCTCGCCGCGGAACTCGATCTCTTCCAGCACGGCCGTGGGGAACGACGCGCGCAACCGTGCCACCGTCGAGTTACCGTCCCAGGCCGGCCATTGCGTGAGTGACTCGGGCTTGCCGCTCATGACTTGTCCCAGTCGAGGGCGCCGCGCTTCCATACGTAGGCAAAGCCCAGGATCAATGTCGACAGAAACGCGATCATCGCGAAGAACGTGAACCAACCGCCACCCTCGCTCGCCATCGAACGCAACTGCACCGACCACGGGTACAAGAACACCGCTTCGATGTCGAACAGGATGAAGAGCATCGCAATCAGATAGAACTTGGCGGAGAAACGACGTCGCGCCGACTCGAACGGCTTGCTGCCGCACTCATACGGGGCGCGATCTGTTTGGGTTTTTCCGCGGAAGCGCCCGACGACCATGGCCACCGTCAACATGCCCGCCGGGACGGCGATCCCGAGCAGACCCAGGACCAGGATCGCGAGCCCGTTTTCCATCGGAAAAGCTACCTCCAGCAGGGTGTGGCGCAGGGCTTCAGTGAGGGGCCGGATCGTATAACTGGGAGGTTTGGGTGTCAACGCGTGATCTGGATTGGTAACTGGGGCAATAAACCAAACGATATCAACGAGTTATGAATGGCCGACGGCCTGGGCGCGGCCCCCCGCCGCGCATATATATAACGTGTGCCCGGGACGGGGGACGCCCGGCCGCGGCGTTGATGCAGCGTCCCAGTATCGGAATCACGCCCGACACGTTGCCGGTCCTTTGAATGGAACGCATCGTGCAGAACAGCGCGTACACGGGCGGCGTTCTTCGATGCAATAGCTGCATGAACAGCACGAGACGAAATGATCTACCTCACGTTTTTTGCACTCTTGGTGGTCAGCATCGGTACTGCGCTTTGGGTTACCAAGCGACGCGAACAGCGCGTCCGCTTGGAGGCCGAGGCCGGCAAGTTGTACTCGCACGGACCGCGAGCGCAGCATCCGCGCATCGACGTCTCGCACTGCATTGGATGTGGTGTGTGTACCGAAGTCTGCCCCGAAGGGAACGTGCTCGGGCTCATCGGCGGTAAGGCAGCGATCATCAACGGGCACAAGTGCATCGGACACGGTGTCTGCGCCGAGGCCTGCCCGGTGGGCGCAATCGAAATCGTGAACGCTAGTCCCAGCATCAACGCCGAGATGCCGCGCCTGAGCGAGACGTTCGAAACGTCGGTGCCGGGAATCTACATCGTTGGTGAGCTCGGCGGACTAGCGCTTATCAAGAACGCAATCAACCAAGGGCGCGAGTGCATCGATACGATCGCGCAGCGGCTTGGCTCGCAGACGCAGCGCGAATCGTCGATCTACGACGTTTGCATTGTAGGGGCCGGCCCCGGTGGTATCTCGGCCTCGCTGCGCGCAGTCGAGAAGAAACTCAGCTACGTCACACTCGAGCAGGATGAACTTGGCGGCACCGTCGCGAAGTATCCGCGCCGCAAGTTGGTGATGACCAGTCCGGTGGAGCTGCCGCTGTACGG
>CAZAHQ010000139.1:0-8890 GCA_964484415.1 uncultured Acidobacteriota bacterium
ACCGTGAAAGGCGCTGGTGGCGAAGTACTGATCGGAGAGTCCCGAGCATCCGATGTCGCTGACCAGCACCACCTCGCGTGGGTCGCATTGCAGCGCCACCAGAGCGGCGTCGAGATGATCGAGAATCGCGTGATGACCGCAGCCGGGACAGAACGGATACGGGATTTCGTTGCGGTAGGTCGTCGGCCCGCTCATAGCACGCTCTCCTGAAATGCTTCGGGTGCGATCAACTCGCCATCGACGCGATGCAGCCCCACTACCTCGATCGACTTGGCCAGGCGCTCGATCTCGCGCCGGTACTGACCGTGATTGAGCTCCGCGACCACCACGCGTTCAATGCCACGCAACGCCGCCACAATCGCTCGCTCCGGCACAGGCCACAGACTTTGAACAGTCAGCGACGACACCGCGCCACCCGCTTCACGCAGGCGCCTCACCGCTTCGCGCATCGCTCCAGCGGTGATGCCGTAACTGATGAGCAACGTGCGCGCACCGACCTGCTTGTCATGCACCACCAGTTCGATCTCGTCGAGATGCTCCTCGATCTTGGCCCGCAGGTGCTCGTTGAGTTGCGCCACCGTGGCGGGCGCCTTGGTGATGATCGCGCGTTCGTCGTGGGTCGAGCCGGTGAAGCGAACCAAACCCTCTTTGCCGTACTGAGCCAACGGAGAGACGGCATCGGCGGGCAGATAACGGTACGGTGGTGCCGCTGCGTCGTGCGGCGCGCGCTCGCGAACCGTCAGCTTTTGATAGCTCTCTACATCAACCGTCGTGGTGGTCATGTTCAGCTCTTTGTCGGTCATCAAGAACACCGGGCAGCGAAAGCGCTCGGCCAGATCGAAGGCCCGACGCGTCAACGAGTAGCACTCGCTCACCGATGACGGGGCCAGCGCCACGATTGGGTAACCACCCGCGGTCCCCCATCGCACGAACTGCACGTCGCCCTGTCCAA
The DNA here is from genome assembly GCA_964484415.1 of uncultured Acidobacteriota bacterium. Classification (GTDB taxonomy): domain Bacteria; phylum Acidobacteriota; class Polarisedimenticolia; order J045; family J045; genus JANNUT01. The sequence goes on from CAZAHQ010000139.1 coordinate 953, forward strand.
CCGTCGTGGCGCCACCGGTGGCGGGGCCGAGTCGCTGCACATCGACAATCACCAACGGCACCTCGCCGATGATCGCCAGGCCAATGTTCTCGCTGTACAGGCTGAGCCCCGGGCCGCTGGTGGCGGTCATCGCGCGTGCACCGGCCAAGGTCGCGCCGATACACATCCCGATCGAGGCAATTTCATCTTCGCCCTGCACCGCGACACCGCTCACCTTCGGTAGCTCGCGCATCATCTGCATCAAGATCGCGGATGCAGGGGTGATCGGATAGCCGGCAAAGAACGTGCATCCGGCGTCCAGAGCGCCGCGCACGATGGCGGCCGATCCGTCCGTAAACTCGCGCATTCAGCTCACTCCTCTGTCAACGCCGAGCCCCGCTGGGATGAACGCTGGCTCGGCATTCGTGGCAAAACCCTGCCGATTTCAAGTCGATGTTCTCGACATACTGGGAACTGCGCATCACGCAGTAATCATCGGGGCAGTGCACCAGTTGGTAGGTATGACCCAACTCATGTACCGCCTCCTTGCAAAGTCGGTCGAACAACAGTTCCGGCTGCTCTGACAAGCCGTACACCTCGGCGGCGAGCCGATGCGTGGATACCACTGCGGCGGGCCCATTGAGTTGCGCCTCGCCAAACACGAACGTCAACACGGGAATGAACAGATCGACGCTCGTGACCCCCAGGACCCGCCCTCCATTGTCGGGCGCCTGCTTGAGCAGTTCGGCCAGCAAGATGCGTGAGTTGTACTGGCCACGCGACGCGTCGAATGCCAGCTCCGGGTCGAAGGCGGGCGGATGGCGCTCCACCGTAAGTTGGAAGGTCTGCTCCAACACGCCGGCGAGCCGCGGAATCATCTCCGCGTGGGTGCCGCAGTAGATCGGTACGAGGTGCAAGGTACTCATACGGCTCACCTACTTGTGCAACTCGTACTTCTTGATCTTGTTGTAGACGGTGACGCGATCGACTTGCAGCAGTTCAGCCGCGCGGGTGATGTTCCAACCGGTCCTCTCCAATACTCCTCCGATGTGCTTGCGCTCCAGTTCGGCCAACGACTCGTGACCGGCACCGCCGTTGCTGACGGTAGCGTCGGCGCGCAGCGGCAAGTCTTCCGGGCGAATCGCTGGCGGCTGCCCCACCACCATGGCGCGCTCGATCGCATTGCTCAGTTCGCGGACGTTGCCGGGCCAGTCGTGAGCCAATAGCAGGCGCATCGCGGCCGGGCTGATCTCGGTGATCCGTTTGTCCATTTGCCGCGCCAGACGCTGACGGAAATGCTCCGCCAAGAGCGGGATGTCGCTGTGACGCAGACGTAGCGGCGGGACCTCGATCGTGAAGACGTTGACGCGGTAGTAGAAGTCTTCACGGAATGTACCGCGTTTGACCGCCTGCTCGAGGTCCTCGTTGGTAGCGCAGATCACACGGAAATCGACTCTGACCGGTCGATTGCCGCCGATTCGGGTGAACTCCTTGGTCTCCAAGACGCGCAGCAGGTCGACCTGCATCTTCATGCTGATCGAGCCCACCTCGTCCAGAAACAACGTGCCGCCATCGGCCATCTCGATTCTTCCCTTGCGGCGGTACTGCGCGCCGGTAAAGGCGCCTCGCTCGTGACCGAACAGTTCGCTCTCGAGCAGTGTCTCCGGGATCGCGCCGCAGTTGACCGGGATGATCGGAAAGTAGCGACGGCCAGAATTGGCATGAATCGCCCGCGCAATCAGCTCCTTACCTGTGCCGCTCTCGCCGCGAATCAGCACGGTCGCTTCGGTCGGTGCAACGTGTTGCACCAACTCGAGCACCTTCTTCATGGCTGGACTGTCGCCGACGATCGTGTCGGCCGAGACCAGCCCTTCGATCGACTGCTTCAACTGGACGTTCTCGCGCTCCAGGCGACGCTGCTCGAGTGCGCGCGTCACCAGGTGGCTGAGTTCATCCGGATCGACCGGTTTGGTGACGTAATCGAAGGCCCCCTGCTTGAGCGCCTGCACTGCGGTCTCGACCGAGGCGAAGGCGGTAATCATGATCACCGCCAACTGCGGGTCGATCCGACGGACGTGCGATTGCAACTCCATGCCGTCCATCCCTGGCATCTTGATGTCCAGTAGCGCGACGTCGAACGACTGTTCCTGCATCGCTCGCAGCGCTTCGGTGGCGTTCTGTGCGGCCACCACCTCGTAACCGTCCTTCTTGAACCACTCGGTGAGCGAGTCACGCATCGAGTACTCGTCGTCGACCAACAGGATTCGGCATTTGGGCTGACTCATGGCATTTCCTTCGCAGGCCGTCGCGGCAGACGCACGCTGAACGTGGAGCCGCGGCCTAGCTCGGATGTGACGTCGATCGACCCGCCGTGTCGCTGCACGATCCCGTACACGACGGCGAGTCCCAAACCGACGCCGCTTTCTTTGTGTTTGGTTGAGAAGAACGGCTCGAAGATGTGCGGCAAAACATCGGGAGGAATGCCGCTGCCACTGTCTCGAACGACCAGCAGCACCTCGTTGGCATCGCCCGTGAGCGTGATCGACAACTCGCCACCCTCGGAGGTCGGGGCCGACATCGCCTCGATCGAGTTGACCAATAAGGCCAGCACCGCCTGTTGCAACTGTCCGGCGTCGCCAACCACCTGAGGGTCGGTCGTCAATGGATGGTTATCGAGCCGGATGTTCTTGATGGTGAGGTGATGCTTCACGAGCATCACGCTGCGCTGCACGATTTCGTTGATGTCCAGGGGCGCCATGTCGTTGCCGCGAGGCCGGGCAAACAGCAGCAGGTTCTGCACGATCCCACCGCAGCGTGTGCACTCCTGTTGCATCAACTCCAGATAGCGATTCAGGTCGTTGCGCGTTTTGTCGTCGAGCGCTTGCCCCACCAGCTCGCGCTGCACCAGCTTGGCGTAGGTGAGAATCCCGTTGAGGGGGTTGTTCAACTCGTGCGCCACGGTTGCCGAGAGCTTTCCTAGCGAGGCCATTCGCTCCATCTGCAACACCTGACGCTGCGTTCGCTGCAACTCACCGGTCTTCTCGACGACCTTGTCTTCGAGCCTCTGTGACCAGACATCCAGTTCCTGACGCGCATCGCGCAGATCGTTGGCCATGCGGTTGAACGCTCGGCCGAGTTCGGCCAACTCGTGATGACCACGCACGGGAATCTGCGTGTCCAGGTCGCCTGCGGCGATTCGTAACGTTCCCTTGCGAAGCTGCTTGGCCGGTCGCAGCACCAGCTTGGTGAGATACATCGACGCCACCATGCCGACCAGACCGAACAACACGAGCGTGGTCCAGAGCGTCTGACGCCCAGCTTCTTGCAGGGTGTGCCGCATTGGCTCCATCGACATTTCGACGTCGAGCACGCCCAGCACCCGCTGCTGTGGTGGGTGAGCGTGACACGCAGAACTCGAGCACCCAGGGCGGTTCTCGATCGAGTGCAGGTGACGCAGCACTTGCAATCCGGTAGGCCGGCGCACCAACTCGCTGATCCCAATGTCGGTCGAGGTCAGCGTCGGGCCGGCGGGCAGATGGCACGCGATGCACGGTTGCGCACTCACGTCGACGTGCTGGCCGATCTCCGCGCGGTCGGACGAGAACACCACGTCGCCCCGCTTGTCGAAAACGCGAATCGCCGCGACGTCAGGCCCCGATCCGAGCTGTTCGATGATGCTCTGCACATCGTTCTTGCGATTGAGCAGCATCCCGTAGTGCGTGGCGCGGCGGATCAACTCCGTCGATCGTTCGGTATCGCGCCTCAGCGCCTCGACGAAGTGCGAGCGGTTGGTTTGGTACGAGACATAGGCATAGCCGGCGATCACGATACCCACCGTGACCCACAGCGGAAGAACCAGGCGAGTCACGAGCGAGCGAGACACTGCTTCGCGCGGGCCCATGGATCGAACCTTTCTGCGGCGACCGAACGCGGGGCTACTGTGCTGCCGAGTGCAAGTAATCTCAACAAACCGATCGCAAGTGACAGCGCCTTGCTGTTTCTTTCAACGGCCGTGTGGAGTTCCTCAGCACGTCCGCCGCGGGTGCGGGGCAGTCGAGATGCGTGATCTTGAGGGTAACCCCCATGTAGCAGCAGGTTTGCCTAAGTCGGCTGCTCGTGGCGTGTCGATTGCATTCAGTGCGGCTGGGAGGAAGGCCCATGAGCAGCCCGAGTTCCCGACCCACGGCAGTCACCTGTGTCTGGATGAACGGTGGCGTCCTGGCTTACAAACTCTGCGATCGCGACTTCGACTGCGAGCACTGTTCGCTCGATGCGGCCTTGCGAGGCTGTTCACCGCCGCGAGTCAGCAATACAGGCCACTTCGTCAGAAACGGCTCCTCCGTCGAGTTTCCTGACGATCGCTTGTATTCGAATGGACATGTGTGGGTACAGCGAGTGAGCGTTGCGCGGCCGCGCGATATCGAACTCGATGACTCGACACTCGTACGGATCGGGATGGATGCGTTCGCCGGCGCCCTGCTTGGTTCGGCAAGGCGGGCGGTCTTCGAGCCGCTGGGAAAACACCTCAAACGAGGGGAGCGATTCTGCGAGATCGAACTGGACTCGGGGACCTTGCCCCTGCGCCTGCCGCTCAGTGGTGTGCTCGAGGCGACCAACTCGGCGTTGACCGATTCGGTTCAGCCGATCGTTACGGCGCCCTACGTCGACGGCTGGTTGATCGAGTTGCGCACCGACCTGCGCGAGGAGTTCGACGCACTCGTACCGTGCGATGGTGCTCGCGATCGGGCGCGCCACGATCTGCGTCGCTTCGGCCGGCTCGCCGCGCTCGATGTTCTCAAGACCGGGTCGGAGGTTGGCGCCACGCTTCCCGATGGCGGCGAACCGCTCACCGACTTGCACTCGATCCTCGGTGATGCGCGCTACCTGAGCTTGCTTCGCGATGTCATCCACGACTGATGATCGTGACGAGTCTCTACACACCCGCCGAATCGAAAACCGCCACACCCCTATTGAGTAAATCAACGCAGGCGCACGGCTGGCGCCCACCTAGCTCTCGAGGCAATCGCCATGGACTCAAGCAGATAGCCAGGATCGGCGGCAGTGGTCCACGACTTGCATTCGGAAGGGGTGAACCAAGAGGAGGTTCTTATGAGACCCAATCGAGAATGGCTCAAAGGTTGGCCGCTGGCCGCGGGGATCGCGATTGTTTTGGTGGCGGTGTTGCCGCTTCTGGCAGCCGCTGTCTTCATGTTGCGCTTCGCGCTGTTCGCCGCGGTTGCCCTGGCAGTGCTGACCGGGATCGTGTTGCTCTGTGTCAGTCCGAAGTTTCGCGCCTGGCTGGACCTTCAAAGCGACGGCCTGATGAGTTTCAGCGGCTTGCGCTTGGCTCGCGATGTGAGCGTCGCTCCCGGCCACAGTTGGGCACGGATCGGTGATCGACGCGTGACCATCGGTGCCGACGACTTCATTCCGAGGACGCTGGGACCAATCGAGAAGGTCGAACTCCCTGAGCCCGGCACCAAGATCAGGCAAGGCGATCGACTCTGCCGTTTGACGCACGGCGAACGTACGGTCGAACTGCTCTCCCCTGTATCGGGCACCGTCGTGAGACGCAATGAGTCCTTGGTCGATCGACCTGAGCTGGTCAACGACTCGCCTTACGGCGCTGGTTGGGCCGTGAGCCTGCAGGCCGACGACATCGAGACCGAACGCACTCAGCTGAGAAGCAACAACGCGGCACGCACGTGGTTCCGGCACGAGGTCGACACGCTGATCGGCACGATTCTGACGCCCTCCGCAGGGAACATGGCGCTGATGCCGGCGACATCGCTGCCCGACGGCGGTGTGATGGTGAGCGACCTGCACCAACAGATCGACGATCAGGCTTGGCAAAAGATCGACGACACCTTCTTCCATCCGATCGAATGGCGTGCGTGACGCCAGCACCGAGGGAGTTGCCATGAAACGCAGAACGTTCCTTGCGATGCTTGGCTCGGCTGGTGCGGCCTCGGCCGTAACTCTGCCAGCCTGGTCTGGATCGCAGACGCAGAAATCGGGCGACCCGGCGGGCGTGTTGATCGACACCACGCGTTGCCTCGGCTGCCAGACCTGCGAAGCCGCGTGCGCCGAAGCGAACGGCCTACCGGAGCCGGCGCCCAACGACACCAACAACTCGTCGCTGCGCCAAACCACCACCACACAACTGACCGCCGTGCAGACGTTCAAGACCGACAAGGGTGAGGTTTACGTCAAGCGCCAGTGCATGCACTGCCTCGAACCGGCCTGCGCCGCGGCCTGCCTGACCAAGGCGATGAACAAGACCGATGAGGGGCCGGTCGAATGGCGCGTCGGCAAATGCATGGGATGCCGTTACTGCATGCTGTCGTGCCCGTTCGAGATGCCGCGCTTCGAGTACAACAAGGCGGTCCCAAGCATCGTCAAGTGCCAGATGTGCCACGCGCGCTTGGCGGAGGGGAAACGACCTGCCTGCGTCGAGAACTGTCCCAACGAGGCATTGATGTTCGGGAAGCGGAGTGAGTTGTTATCGGAGGCCCACAAGCGCATTGCTGAACAGCCCGACGCGTACTACCCGCATGTGTATGGCGAACGTGAGGCCGGTGGTACCAGCGTTCTGTATTTGAGCGCCGTGCCGTTCGAGCAGATTGGGTTGCGCACCGACCTGGGCGAGATCGCATACCCGGAATACACGCGCAACTTCTTGACCGCAGTGCCGGTCGTTCTGACACTGGGCCCAATGGCGCTCTTGGCGCTGAATCGCGCCACCGATCGCGGCGGGGAGGAACAATGACCACCACCACTCTCGGCCGCGTGAATGCTCGCACCAGCGAGCCGCTCGGCACGTTCCTGCGCAGCGAATTGAAGCCCAAGGGAGAGTTGCTGACCGTCTTCAACGTGATCTCGATCGTGTTGATGATTGCCTCGGCAGCAATCTTGGCGGTGCGGTTTTGGGGCGGGCTCGCGCTGGTCTCGAACCTCGACCAACTGTTCCCGTGGGGGCTGTGGAAAGGGTTCTGCGTCGTCACCGGCGTGGCGTTTGCCGGCGGCGCTTATGTGGTTTGCTTCTTGGTCTACATCATGCGGTTGGAGCAGTACCGGCCGATCGTGCGAATCACCGTGCTGAATGGGTTCTTGGCGTACGTGTTCTATGCCGGCGCACTGCTTTTAGACCTTGGGCGCCCATGGAATGTGATCAACCCCGTGATCGGCAACTCCTTCGGATTGACCTCGGTGCTGTTCTTGGTGGCCTGGCACTTCATGCTCTACATGGGGGCACAAGCACTCGAGTTGTCGCCCGCGTTTGCCGAGTGGCTGGGGCTTCGTCGCGCGCATCGCTGGCTCGAAGGGTTGACGCTGGGCGCCGTGATCTTCGGCATCTGCCTCTCGATGTTGCATCAGTCGGGCTTGGGTGCGCTGTACCTGATGGCCAAACCGAAGATCCATCCGCTGTGGTACTCGGAGTTCATCCCCTTGTTGTTCTTGATCTCCAGCGTGTTCGCCGGCCTGGCGATCGTGATCCTGCAAGGCAGCATCGCCAGCAAGGTATTTCGGCGCGAGCTGTCTGCCCGAGTGCGAAACAGCCACACCCGTACGGTGGTCGGGCTGGCCAGAATCAGCGCCGGCGCCATGATGGCCTACCTGTTCTTGCAACTGATCACCTTCGTGCACGAGCACCATGGCGCGTATCTGACCGGTCGATGGGGTCAGTTGTTCCTGCTCGAGATGCTCGGGTTCGTTGCCATTCCCATGGGAATGTTCCTCGTGGGCGCTACGCAGCGGCGCGTCGGAATGATTCGTGCGGCCGCCGTCATCACGGTGCTCGGAATCGTTCTCAACCGATTGAACGTGTCGATGATTGCCTACAACTGGAACGTGCCGAACCACTACGTTCCCTCGTGGCAAGAATGGGTCGTAGCCGGCTCAGTGGTCTGCGCGCAGATCTGGGTATTCCGTTGGTTGGTGCGACGCCTGCCGGTGGTG
>CAZAHQ010000140.1:0-8876 GCA_964484415.1 uncultured Acidobacteriota bacterium
GCGAGCATCGCGGCCACGATCGCCGCATCGAAGCCGGTGCATCGCTGCATCGCGGTCAAGTCGGTATGGGGGTCGAAGCGCACCTGGCAGTCGAACGCAACGGTCGTCTCGATGCCATCGTGCCGGCCACCGACATGAATCCTTACCAGCACCGCATCGCGCACCGGGTCCTCGCCCGGGTCGAGTGCGCGCTCGAGCAGCGATTCGGTGACGCGGCGCGGCACCACCGGTAAGTCGTTGATCATCACCGGCTCCTCGGAGAAGAACCCGAGTTCCTTCAGCAGCAGAATTGCATCCAGGTGCCCGGGGTAGCGCATGATCCGGCTGGTGAATCGCTGCAGCGGAGCGCCGGCGAACGTATCGGGAAACGTCGACGCCGTGCCGCTGGCACAGAACGCTTCCAGCGTGCCGAATGGCGCAGGAAACTCGACGCACTGTCGTTCGGACAGCGACGCCAGCTCGACCACCTGTCCATCACGAATGTTGCGGCAGGGTCCGTCGTACTCGTTGGTCAAGCCTTGCACGCTGAACAGCAGGCGATATCCAAGCGGTGGTTGCGGCTCGAGCGGCAGTCCCGCGTCCCAGACCTCCATCCATTCCGGCTGATCGATCGATCGCAGAGCCAAGACCATCAGCGATGTCGCCATTCCGGGTGCCTGGCCGCAGTCGGGGACCGCGGCGATCGACGCCGCCTTCGCGCGAGCATCGAGCGCCAACTGCTGCAGCAAGATCCCGGTGTGCCCGCCCATATCGCAAAAGTGAGTGCGCGCCTGTAGGCACGCCTTCAGGGCGCTCAGGTTGAGCTGATACGGCAACGCGCTGACCGCCGCGTCGCAGCCTTCCAGTGCGCGGGTCAGCGCCACTGGATCGCTCCCGTCGATCGGCATCGGTGTGAGCGCGAGACTGGACTCGCCCAGGTGTGCGTTGAGCCACGAGGCGGCGCGCTCAGCGCGCGCTCGATCGGCATCGATCAACAGCAACGCGTCGCTGTTGCCGAAACGCGCCAGATCGTAGGCCGAGGCCAACCCCTGGCGACCGCAGCCCAACACGGCGTAGCGATACGCGCTCATCGGCGCCGCCTCATACGCCGCACCCAATAGAAAAACGGCAACGGCAGCACGATGCAGACCGCAGTCCCGATCAGCTCGAGTCGACCGCTACCGGCCATCAAGAGCACGATCACCGCGACGCCGACCAGCGAGTAGATCAACGCCAGCTTGCGTTGCCGCAGCGTGAAGGCGGCGACCTCGCGCCGCGACAGGACCACATACGCGACGCAGGTCATTCCAACGGTGACCAACGCGGTGTTGGTGGCCGCCAACGAAATCCGTGTGTAGGCGTCGAGAATCGTCTGGCTGAAATACGACAGCGCCAAGACTGCGGTGAGTCCCGAAGAAAACACCAGCGCGACAGCCGGCGTGCCGAACCGCGGATGCAAGTTGCCGAAGAACGCGGGTGCAACCCCCATCGTTGCCGCCGAGTAGGGCAAACGGCCGGTCACCAACAGCCATCCATTGAGAATCCCCAGGATCGAGATCAGCGCAGCAGCGCTGATCAGAACGCCAGCCCACGGTCCAAGCAACTGGGTGGCCGCGTAGGCCAAGGGGGACGGGTTGTCGATCAACTCGGCGCTCGGGATCGCCAGCATCAGCCCGCCGGCAACCGCGACGTACACCACGCACGCGATTCCGAACCCGATGTACGCGGCGCGGCGGATCGTGTTTGCGGCGTCCTTGATCTCCCCGGCCGGCACCGTCACCGATTCGGCGCCGAGAAACAGCCAAGCGATCAGCGAGATCGCAGGAAATAGTGCGCCGTTGCCATGTGGCGCGAATGGATGGAGATTCGCCGTGTCGGCGTTGAACAGCATCACAGCCGCCAGGACCAACAGCGGCGTGACCTTCAATACGACGGTGACGGTTTGTACGGCGCCGCCTGCGCGCACCCCCAAGATGTTGACCAGCGTCACGCTCCACAACACGCACTGCGCCACCGCGAAGCACTCCAGCGGCGAGTCGACCGCCGGAACGAAAACCTGGAAGTACCCGACGAACGCGGTAATGAATGCTGCGTTGCTGATCACACACGAAACCCAATACATGAACGCCGCGATCAAGCCGGCCGTATCACCGAAGGCGCGCTGCACGTACGCCTGCATCCCGCCCGTGATCGGGTAGATCGAAGCCAGGTCGGTGTAGATCTTGGCCAGGCAGAGGTAGGCCAGGGCGACAATCGGCCACGCGATCAACGAGAGCGGGCCGGTTTGCTTGGCGAGCGCCGCGGGCATCACGAAGATCCCCGAGCCGACGATATTGCCGGCGACCAGCGCGATGGTCGCGGTCATTCCCAAGCCTTGTATGAACGACCGCGGCCGCTGATCTCGCAATCTCGCTCCCGTACCTGATTCGCAGATCCGGCACAGCATACTTAATTCACCAACAGGTCAGGGCACTGGCCACCGCATTCCGCAGATTAAGTATGCTGAGTACCATTCCAGATGAGGTGCTTGCGATGCGTATGACCCCCGTGGTGTGGCTCGTGGCTGGCTCGATCCTGTTTGCGGCCGCGGCCGCGCCGCCGACAACGCCTCGCGCTCGCGACCTGGGCGTCCCCTTCGAAGGAACACCGGGTCCACTCAACGCCATCACCGATGTGCCCAGCGTCGAGGTCGGCCACACCACGCTGATCCTCGATCCACCGGCTGCCAATAAACCGATCCGCACCGGTGTGACGGCGATCTTCCCGCGCGGCTCGCGCAGTGACGACCCGGTGTTCGGCGCATGGTTTCCACTCAACGGCAACGGTGAGTTGACCGGCACCGCGTGGTTGAAAGAAGGCGGCTTTCTCGAAGGGCCAGTGTTGTTCACCAATACACACAGCGTCGGCACCGTGCGCGACGCCGTGATCGCGTGGCGCATCAAACGGGGCGCGCCCGATGCGAGCGGTTATTACTGGTCGCTGCCGGTGGTGGGCGAGACGTGGGACGGATGGCTCAGCGACATCAACGCCTTCGCCGTCAAGCCGGAACACACCTTCGCCGCGCTCGATGCGGCGCGCGGCGGAGCGGTGGCCGAAGGGAATGTCGGCGGCGGCACCGGCATGGTCTGCTTCGAGTTCAAGGGGGGGATCGGCACCGCGTCACGTGTCGTCAAGGCGGCCGGCGCGACGTATACCGTCGGCGCGATCGTGCAGTGCAACTGCGGGCTTCGACCGTGGCTGACGATCGCCGGTGTGCCGGTCGGCAAGGAGATCCAAGACGGGGCCTCTCGACAAGACGAGTACGGCTCGATCTTGATCGTCGTTGCCACCGACGCGCCGCTGTTGCCCCATCAACTCGAGCGGGTCGCGCATCGCGCGGCGCTGGGGCTCGCGCGTGTTGGCAGCTACAGCGGTAGCGGTTCGGGCGACTTGATGCTGGCGTTCTCGACAGCCAACCCGCACGCCGCGTTCGCGCCCGGGTTGGTCAGTCTTGCGATGCTCCCCAACGATGCGCTCGACCGATTGTTCGAAGCGACGGCGCAGTCGGTGGAAGAGGCGATTGTCAACGCCATGGTGGCTGGCCGAACGATGGACGGAGTGGATGGTCATCGCGTCATCGGGCTGCCGCACGATCGGTTGCAAGAGGTGATGAAGAAATACCATCGCGGTCCGGGTGCGGCGCTCTCGTCGTCGAAGAGCGCATTGGACGGCGCCACAAGCGTCGGGCCTCAGTCGCCGTCGGTCACGCAGCAAACGCACTCGCCGCCAGATCCGCTAGCACCTGCTACGCCGCCATGAAGAGTCTGCGGCGCTTTCTGGATGAGGCCTGTGCCGCAGCACCCGAGCGCACTTTCTTGTGCGAGGCGGATCGCTGCGTCAGCTACAACGAATGTGCGCGCCTTACCGATGCGGTGGCGGCCGAGTACCTCGCGCTCGGTTTGAAGCCAGGCGATCGACTCGCGATCTCGCTGCCCACCGGGTCGACGCATCTGTGGGCGTGGCTGGCGGCTGCCAAGATCGGGGTGGTGGCCTGCCCGCTGCACACTGAACTGGCACCCGCCGAACTGCAGCGCGCGCTGCAACACCTCCAGCCGCACGCTTGGATCGCCGACACACAGCGGCTGTCGCGTGTCGATCGGGCCTTTCATCCTCGGCATCTGATCGTGTGCGACAACACCCCGACACTCGACACGCCACAACCAGACAGCGATGACGCGAGCCGCGTTCCGCTTGCCAACCCTTCATCCAGCGGCACGCACATCGACTGGAATGAATTGGCGGCATCGACGCGCACGCTTGCCACTGTCGACGAACCCGACCCGCAACAGGTCAGCGACATCCTCACCACCTCGGGCACCACGGGTGCGCCCAAGTCCGCGATGCTGTCGGGACGCATGGCGCTGCTCACGGGCGAGGCGTTCGCGTGGTGGCTGCAACTGACATCCGACGATCGATTGTTCACCTGCTTGCCGCTGTCGCACATCAATGCGCGCTACTACTCGACGCTGGGCGCGATGGCCGCGCGCGCCTCGCTGGTCCTCGCACCCAGGTTTTCAGCCTCACGCTTCTGGTCGAGCGTCGGCGAGAGCGGGGCGACGGTTTGTAACGCAATCGGCGCGATGCTCAAGATCTTGCTCGAGCGACCAGCCAGCAGCGAGGAGCGCTCGCACAAACTGCGATTGATATACGCCGCTCCCGCCTTGGGTGAACCGGCGCACAGCAACTTCGAGGCGCGCACCGGCACGCGCCTGGTGATCGGCTACGGTCTGACCGAGAGCACCTTCGGTTTCATTCAACCGCTGGATGCATCACGCGACGTGGCGAGCCTCGGCCTGCCCCGTTCTCATCCCGACCCACGGCATCCCGCCGAGGTGCGATTGGTCGACGGCGAGATTCAACTCAGAAACGACGCCATGTTCGACGGCTATTTTCGCGATCCTGCAGCGACCGCCGAAGCGTTCGATGCGGGATGGTTGAAGACCGGCGATCTGGCGCGGTGCAATGAGCGCGGCATCTACACCTTTCTCGGTCGCAAGAAGCTGGTGATCCGCCGCCGCGGCGAGAACTTGACCCCGGGCGAAGTGGAAGCGGTGCTGGAACAACATCCTGCGGTGCTCGAAGCGGCGGTGGTCGGCGTGCCGTCGCCGTTGGGTGACGACGACGTTCGTGCCTACGTGGTTTGGCGCGACGGTGTTGGAGTAAGCGAACGGGAGCTGACGGCGTTCTGTGCACAGCATCTGGCGGGTTTCAAACTGCCGACGCAATGGCGCTTTGTGCCTCGCTTGCCCCGCACACCGACGCAGCGGATCGCCTACCATGAGTTACCGCAAGAGTAGCCGCACGCCTAGGACCAACCGATCGCGTGCGCGATCAACAGCAGCACCCCACCGGCGACCAGCCAGATCAGTTGCAACGGAAACACGAAACGCGCCCAGGTTGCGAACGGGATCTTCGCCAGCGCCAAGGCGGCCATGAAGTAGCCTTGCGTCGGCGTCAGGATGTTGGAGAAACCATCGCCGAACTGATAAGCCAGCACGGAAGTCTGTCGCGTCACGCCCACCATGTCGGCCAACGGCACCAGGATCGGTAACGCCAACGCCGCCTGACCGCTGCCCGAGGGGACGATGTAACTCAAGCTGACCTGCACGCCGTAGATTCCCAACACACTGGCCCACGCCGGCAATCCCGCGACCGCGCCGGCCATCTTGTCAAGCAACGTATCGGTGATACCGGCACCATCGAAGATCACCAGCACGCCACGCGCCAGCCCCACCACCAACGCACCGCCCGCAATCCCCGCGGCCCCTTCGATGAACCGCTCGGCCGTGTCGTTCGCACCCAGGCCGCCGGCCCAACCACACAACGCGGCGGCCGCAACAAACAGGGCGGCGAGTTGATCCAAGCCCCAGTTCCAGCGCATCGCGCCGATCACCACCGCAATCAACGCGGCGATCAGAACCAAGAGCACCGCGCGATGACGCATCGTGAGCCTGATGTGCGTCGCTGGATCGCTTGAGTCGCTCGCTGGATCGCGACGCACGCGATGCGCATAGCGCAACACGTAGGCGATCGCGATCGCGGTCACCACCACCCAAACCACGAGTCGAAATCCGATCCCGGAAAACAACGGCACGCCGGCGATCCCTTGGCCGACGCCCACCGTGAATGGGTTGAGAAACGCACCCGAGAAACCGGCGCCGGCGCCGACCAGTGCGATCGCGCAGCCCGTCACATCGTCGTACCCCAAGCGCCGCGCTAGCAACACCAACGCAGGGATGAACGGAAGTGTCTCCTCCGCCATACCGATCGTGCCGCCGCCGATCGAGAAGGCAAGCATCAAGATCGTCAAGACCCACGGTCCTCGACCGCGGCCGGCGCTGACCACGGCGCCGATGCTTGCGTCGATCGCGCCGGTGGCATTGATCACGCCGAACGTTCCGCCGATCAAGAAGATGTAGAACACGATCGATGCGGTGCTGCCGAGTCCCTTGGGCCAGGCCAGGAACAGATCGCCGATCCCGGCCGGATGCGATGGTTGCGCCTGGTACGACCCCGGTACGACCAATCGACGGCCGTCTTGTTCGACGCGAGCGAAAGATCCGGCGGGAATCAGGTGCGTCAGCAGCACAGCAACCGCGACCAGCGCGAGCAAAAGTACATAGGTGTGAGGAAATCGACGCATCGGAAACGCCGCTACTCGTGCTGCATGCGGCGCCGCACGACGCCGTCGCACGGTGTCACGAATCACCAACACAAAACAGCTTTGCCGATTCGCGGTAGATCGCCACCGCATCGTTTACTTGCTGCAGCGATATCGATTCCCACGGTGTGTGGGCGACGCTCAAGTCGCCGGGTCCCATGATCACGCATGGTATCAAGGCGAAGTTGGTGAGCAGTCCGGCATCGGTCCAGGCCGGGAAGGCGATCTCGGTTTGCGTGACGCCGGTGACCGCTTCACACGCTTGCCGTGTCGCGCAGGCCAGCGGATGGTCAGGGTCGATCACCGAGTGCAAGTGCTCCAGCGTTGCCATCCCGCCCGGCATCCGGCGGACCTCGCTGAGCATGCCAGGGCGATGCCGTTCGATCCGATGCAACAGCTCACGCAGTTCGGCGCAGATCGAAACGTAACTCTCCCCCGGAACGGAGCGACGATCGACGCGCAGCACGCAGTGCGCTGCGACGGTCGACGGTTGATCACCGCCCGAGATCGTCCCGCAGTTGATCGTCGGTGGGCCCAAGAGGGGGTGCGCGCGGCGCATCAGGGACGGCACGAGTTGCGTTTCGATCAGCGTCACGAACCGTGCCGCCGCGTTGATCGCGTTGACGCCAGCTTCCGGTGTGCCGCCGTGCGCAGCGCGCCCGGTGAACACAATCTCCAACCATTCCAGTCCCTTGTGCCCCAGCGCGAGGCGATTTTGCGTCGGCTCGCCGATGATCGCGCCCGATGCGCGCAGCCCCTGTGCAATGAGCGCTTCAGCTCCGAGGCTTTCCAACTCTTCGTCGATCACCGCGGCAAAGGTGACCTTCCCGCTGCTGAGTGACGCGTCCGCAGCCAGCGACGCGAGCGCGCCGGCCATCGCAGCGAGCCCGCCCTTCATGTCGGCCGCACCGCGACCCTGAAGCGCGTCGCCGACGATCGCTCCGCGCAGTCCAACCCCGGGCGCGTCGCGATTCAGCGGCACCGTGTCGGAGTGGCCCAAGAGCAACAGGTGCGGCCCGGGCCGGCCGGAATCGACGCAGGCGAGCAGGTTTGGGCGCCCATCGCGGACCTCGATCAGCCGCGCCGCCACCCCGCGCGCCTGCAGAAACTCCGCCAACCGCTGCGCAACCGCACTCTCCTGCCGGGGAATTCCCGCATAGCTGGGGAGTCTGACCAGATCGATCAACAACGTGCGGACCGCATCGAGCATTGAGTCGGACTCTACCCGAGGTTCCCGACCTTCCGATCCGGATCATCACGGGCCGCACTCTCTTTTCTTATGATTCAAACAACAGGAACGGAGAGTTCATCATGTGCGGAACGGTGATTCGGGCCGACGGAATCGTCCGGACCGCTTGGCTGCGAGCAACCCCGCGGATCGTTCCCTCGTTGGGGTTGGTTGCTGTTGGTGTTGGTTGCCGCGACCGTCGGATCAGTGCGGCGACGTCGGCGGTAGCGCATTCTTCGAAACCCACCACGTCATGAAGCGGACCTTCAGCCGCCCGGCTTGAACCGCTGCATCGCGCGCCACCAACGACTCGACGCGCGCTCGATCGGTCGTTCGAAACACGAAGATCCCGCGCAGTGGCGTGTCCTCGACGAACGGACCGGCCACTGCCAAGTCTCCAGACTCGGCCATCGCATGAATGTTTTGCATGTGGCCAGCCTGAACCTGCTTGCTCTGTTCGGGGCTCAGTTGCGGTGCGTTCTCGGGCCGTTCGAGCAGTCCAAGCAAGCAGGCTTCGAGATCTGTGAACTCGCCCTTCAGCGGCCGCAACACTTTCTTGGCCACATACCAGGGGCGGCTTTCCACCACCAGATGTCCGGACTTGATCCAAGGGTCGTTGGCGAACAGCGCGATCGCTTTGTCTTTGGTGTCGACATCGATCACCGCGATCCCACGCCAGGTGTCTTCGCTCTCTACCGGTCCGACGATCAATGCCTGACCACTGCGCATCAGCGCTTCGAGACCCTTCAGGTGCTCGCCTTGCCGTTGTGCGACCACCTCGTCAGCGAGCTTCTCTCGATTCGGTCCGTCCTTGAGCACCACGAACTGAACGGTGAACATCTCCTCGGCTGGATCGACCGGTTCTGCAGCGAATGCCGGCGTCAGCAGTGACAGACTCGCGATCAGAAGCCGATGGCGCATCGGGGATCTCCTCCTCGCTCGACAGTCTACCGGCGCCCCTGGGATTCT
>CAZAHQ010000141.1:0-8813 GCA_964484415.1 uncultured Acidobacteriota bacterium
GACCGGGGCGAACTCGATCTGGATGATTTCACGCGCCAGATCGGTTCGAAGACCAAGCTCGCGGCGGTCGTGCACACGTCGAACGCACTTGGCACGATCAACCCTGTCGGCGAGATCGTGCAGATCTGCCACCAACGCGGTGTGCCGGTGCTGGTCGATGGTGCCCAGGCGATGGCGCATGGCCGTGTCGATGTACAAGCACTGGACGCTGATTTCTTCTGCTTCAGCAGCCACAAAATGTACGGCCCCAGCGGCGTCGGCGTGCTCTACGCCAAACAAGAATGGCTGGAATCGATGCCGCCGTATCAGGGGGGCGGAGAGATGATCCTCTCCGTGAGTTTCGATGGAACGACCTACAACCAAATACCCCACCGGTTCGAGGCCGGCACTCCGAACATCGAGGGGGCCATCGGCATGGGCGCGGCTATCGAGTTCCTCGAGTCGCTCGATCGGGAAGCGTTGGCCGAACACGAAAGCGCGTTATACCGGTACGCCATGCAGTCGTTGGAGCAAATTCCACAGTTTCGGCCGATCGGTACCGCACGGCACAAGTCCGCCGTGGTTTCGTTTACCTTGGACGGCGTGCATCCGCACGATGTGGGAACCATTCTCGACGGCCTCGGGATTGCAGTACGCGCCGGGCATCACTGCGCACAACCGCTCATGGCGCGATTCGGTGTTCCGGCCACGACGCGAGCCTCCTTCGGCGCGTACAACACCAAAGCAGACGTCGATGCGTTGGTGGGCGGGGTGAAGCAAGTTCTGGAGATCTTCGGCTGATGTCCGACCTCCGCGATCTCTACCAAGAGGTGATCCTGGATCACAGCAAGCGCCCGCGAAACATGCGCCTGCCGAGCGGAGAGGCAACGCACGCCACCGGCCACAACCCCCTATGCGGGGACAAGCTCACCGTGCACGTCACGGTCGACGCAGGAGTTGTCAGGGACGTTTGCTTCGAGGGGAGCGGCTGTGCAATCTCGACCGCCTCCGCGTCGATGATGACCGAGGCGCTCACAGGGCGGCCGATCGCCGAGGTCGAGCGGATCTTCGAAGCGTTTCACGGTGTTCTCACTGGCCAGCCCAAGGCTGGCGACGTCCCCCTCGGTAAACTCGAGGTGTTCGCCGGCGTCGCAGAGTTTCCGGTGCGAGTCAAATGCGCGACGCTCGCCTGGCACACCATGAGAGCAGCATTGGGCGGTGCGACGACGCCAATCAGCACAGAGGGAGCGGTATGACGGACGCCACTCCTCAATCCGCTCCTGACAACGGGTCGCCGACATCGGCGCTGAGGCTCGCGATCGTCGAGGCGTTACGAACCTGCTACGACCCAGAGATTCCGATCGACATCTACGAGCTCGGGCTGATCTACGCAATCCATGTCGACGCTGTAGGACACGCCCAGATCAAGATGACCCTCACCTCGCCGATGTGCCCTGCGGCGCAATCACTTCCTCCCGAGGTCAAGGAGAAGGTCGAGAGCGTTGACGGCGTCGTCGACGCGGTGGTCGAGATCGTGTGGGAACCTCCCTGGGACCAAAGCATGATGTCCGAAGCGGCGCGCCTACAACTCGGCATGTACTGAGGCGTCACTCCAGCGGGCCGAGCACGTCAGCACTTGTACGGAGCGATGTCTCGCCGGCCCGCCTGCGCCGATCTAGTCCTCTGTCGATCCGAGAATCCGGCGAAGCTCGGCGTCGATCTGCGTGAGCGCCAGACCGAACTCGAGCTGAGCGTCGATCACGATTTCCAGCCGCCCATTCGGGAGCTGACGAACGCCCCCACTTCCCTTCATCAACGGAATCTTCACCGCCTCGCGATGGATTCCGAGACGATCGGTCAAGGCAAGCACCTGCTGCACCTCTTCCAGGCTCATCGCTGGACGTGTGCTCATAGGTGGATCGGATTACCGGTGACGGCCAACGCTGCCTCTTTGATCGCTTCGGTCATGGTTGGATGCGCGTGACAGAGCCGCGCCACATCTTCCGAGGTCGCACCGAATTCGATCGCAGCCGTCAGCTCCGCAATCAAATCTCCGGCGCGATGACCCAGAATGTGCGCACCGAGAATCCGATCGGTCTGTGCGTGCGCGAGGATCTTGACCCGCCCATCCTCGTGCCCGAGTGCTTTGGCGCGGCCAATCGCCTTGAACGGAAAACTCCCGACCTTATACGGCACGGCAGATTCCTCGAGTTCCTCCTCGGTCTTGCCCACCGAAGCGATTTCCGGTTCGGTGTAAACGACGTTCGGAATGGCATCGTAATTGACATGCCCGTAGCCGGTGACGAGTCGCTCGATGCAGGCCACCCCTTCCTCGGACGCCTTGTGCGCGAGCATCGGTCCGTGGATCACATCCCCGATCGCAAAGATGCCCGCGATCGCTGTCTGCCAGTGCGCGTCGACCGGAATTCGCCCCTTTGCATCGGTCTTGATGCCGATTGTCTCCAGCCCCAGCCCGTCGCTGTTGGGGACCCGACCCACCGACAACAGCACGCGATCGCAGGCGATCGGCTCTTGACCGTCGATCTCGACAACGGCTCCCGAACCAAGCCGCCTCGCGCCCGTCACCCGTTTGCCGAGCAAGAACTTGATGCCCTGTTTGGAGAAGAGCTTCTGCGCTTCGGTAGCGATCTCGCCATCCAAGCCGGGGAGGATGCGGTCGAGGTATTCCACCACCGTTACCGTGGCGCCCAGGCGGCGCCAGACGCTCCCCAGTTCCAGCCCGATGATCCCCGCACCGATCACGACGAGATGCTTGGGCACCGACGGCCACGACAACGCCTCGGTACTCGTTCCCAGGATGTCGCCATCGAGCTCGACCCCTTTGAGGCTTGCAACCTTGCTGCCGGTCGCGATCAGAATCGACGTGCCGTTCAGCTCGATCTCATCGGGGCCCTCGACCACCACCCTGCCCGCAGCCGCGATCCGGCCGCGACCTTGGTAGCGTGTGATCTTGTTTTTCTTGAACAGGAATTCGATGCCGCCTGTCAGCTGCCGCACGATCGACTCTTTGCGCGCCAGCATTGCGGCCAGATCAAGCTGTACCCCTTCGATCCGGATGCCGTGACGAGCGAAATCGTGTCCCGCCGATTCGAATCTCTCGCTCGACTCGAGAAGCGCTTTCGAGGGAATGCATCCGACACGCAAGCAGGTGCCGCCCAGCAGTTTCTCAATGTCCACGCAGCCGACGTTCAGACCGAGTTGAGCGGCGCGAATCGCAGCCACGTACCCGCCCGGGCCGGCGCCGATCACGATCAGGTCGTGGGTTGCCTGTTTCATGCTCAGATCTCCAGCATCGCGCGCGCGGGGTCTTCGACCACTTCTTTGATGCGCTTGAGGAAGCCGACCGACTCGCGGCCATCGACCAAACGGTGGTCGTAGCTGAGCGCGACGTACATCATCGGGCGGATCACGACCTGACCATCGCGCGCAACAGGACGCTCCTGGATTGCGTGCATCCCCAAGATGCCGACTTGAGGAGGGTTGATGATCGGTGTGGCCAACAGCGAACCATAAACACCACCGTTGGTGATCGTGAATGTCCCGCCCTGCAACTCTTCCAGCTTCAAGCTGTTGTCCTTGGCACGTCGACCGAAGTCCGCGACCGTCATTTCGATCGCAGAGAATCCCAAGCGTTCCGCGTTGCGAATGACAGGGACGACCAGACCGCGGCCTCCGCCGACGGCAATCCCGAGATCGACGAAGTTGCGATAGATGATGTCCTCACCGCGAATCTCCGCGTTCAGCTGCGGAAACTCCCGCAGGGCATCGACCGCGGCCCGCACGAAGAACGACATCATCCCCAGCTTGATTCCGTACTTCTTCTGGAACGCCTCTCCATGCTGCTTGCGCAGCCCGAGCACAGCGCTCATGTCGATCTCATTGAACGTCGTGAGCATCGCCATCGTTTGTTTGGCGTGCACCAAACGCTCGGCGATCCGACGGCGGATCATGCTCATCGGCACGATCTCCTCGCTGCGGACTCCGGCGATGCCCGCTTGCGGCGCGACACTCGCAGCCACGTGGCGAGCGACGTCCTCCTTCAAGACTCTGCCCCCCGGACCGCTCGCCGTAACCTGCTCAGCGGTGAGCCCCGCTTGGGCCATGGCGCGTTGAGCCGCCGGCATGACCCTCGCCTCGGACGGTGCGCGCGAACTCTGAACCGGGCTGTTGATGGTCGGTACAGCGCTCGCCGACGCCGGCCGCGCGGCTTCCTCCATGTATCCGATGACTTCGCCCACGACCGCCTTGGCACCTTTCTGTTTGAGAATCTGCGTGATTTTCCCGGACAACGGGGCGGGCAGTTCGACCGTTGCCTTGTCACTCTCGATCGCCACCACCGCCTCGTCCCGTTCGACGAAGTCGCCGGGATTCTTGCGCCAAGCACCGATTTCGACTTCGTTGATCGACTCACCCATCGACGGGATCACCAATTCGACTGCCATCATCCAATCTCCCGAGCATTCGAACGCTACGCCCGCCCGATGCTCACAGTGCACTGCTGTTGAGAACGTCGTCTTCAGGAAAATGCGCGCTCGAGGAGCCGTTCTTGCTCTAGTCGATGGCTCGCGCCCGAACCCGTCGCTGGACTCGCCGCGGCGCGGCGCGTGACCCCGTCGAATCGATAGCGACCCAACAACATCGCTCCATGATTGAAGCGTAGATAGGGCCAGGCCCCCATATTCGCCGGCTCGTCTTGCACCCAATAGACCGGGGTACCCGCCGCGTACGGTTCGAGTGCTTTCTTCAAGAGATCTTCGGGCAGCGGGTAGAGTTGTTCGAGTCTCAAGATCGCAACGTCGGTGCGTCCACTCTCGAGCCGCCGTTTGTCGAGTTCGAAGTAGAGCTTGCCGCTGCACAAAAGAACACGCGAGACGTCGCCTCGATCCGCAGCGCTGTCGGGCAAGATCCGCTGGAAACGACCGCTGCTCAGTTCGCCTCGTGCGGAAACGACCATCGGGTGACGCAGCAAACTCTTGGGTGTCAGCACCACGAGCGGCTTGCGCCAGGGGCGAACCACCTGCCGGCGCAACAGGTGGAAGTACTGTGCTGGGGTGGTCGGCTGTGCGATCTGAATGTTGTCGCTAGCGGCCTGCCACAGAAACCTCTCCAGTCGCGCGCTCGAGTGCTCGGGGCCCTGCCCCTCGAAGCCATGCGGCAGCAGCAAGACGAGGCCCGAGAGTCGGCGCCATTTCTCTTCGCCACTGCAGATGAACTGGTCGATTATTACCTGCGCACAGTTGCTGAAATCACCGAACTGCGCTTCCCAGAGTACGAGTGCCTCTGGCGCATCCAGGCTGTACCCATACTCGAAACCCATCACACCCGCTTCGGAAAGAGGGCTGTTGCAGATCTCGACGATGCCTTTCTTGGGTCCAAGATTGGCCAGCGCGAGATAGGTCTTATCTGAACGATGATCGTGCCAGACCGCGTGGCGATGTCCAAAGGTGCCTCGCTCGGCATCCTGTCCCGTGAGCCGGATGCGGCGCCCTTCTGCAGCGATCGTGGCGTAGGCCCAAAGCTCTGCCATGGCCCAATCGAGAGGTTTCTCGCCGCGAACCATTTGCGCTCGGCTTTGCAGCAACCGCTCGAGCTTGGGATGCGGCGTGAAACCATGCGGAACCGCAACCAACTTCTCGCCCAACTCAACCAGCTTGGCCTCGCCCACCGTCGTATCAGCGTCGCCGGCATCGATCTCTTGGCCGCCGAGATACCCTTGCCAGACTCGCCCGGAGTCGTACTTCAACTTGACGTCGGCGCTCTTGGCCTCGGACAGTTCTTGCTCCAGGTAGTCACGCCGCTTCGAAGCAATCTCGTCCGCTTCTTCTCGCTTGACTTGACCGAGCTGGAACAAGAAATCGAGGTAGCTCTCGCGCACCGATGGTCGCTGCTCGATCGCTCGATACATCGTCGGTTGCGTGAACGTCGGTTCGTCACCCTCATTGTGGCCACGGCGGCGATAGGCATACATGTCGATGACGACGTCGCGACGGAACGCGCGCCGAAACTCCATCGCCAGAGAGATCACCTGCGCGACCGCCTCGGGGTCTTCTCCGTTCACGTGGAAGATCGGGCTCTGCAGCATCTTGGCGACATCGGACGCGTATGTTGTCGATCGCCCTTGTTGCGGCGATGTCGTAAAGCCGACCTGGTTGTTGACGATCACATGCAGCGCACCGCCGACCTCGTAGCCCGCCAACTCACTCAGGTTCAGTGTTTCCTGCACGATCCCTTCACCGCTGAACGCAGCGTCACCGTGAATCAGGATCACAAGCCCTTTGACTCGCTCCGAATCGCCGGCGCGATCCATCTTGGCGCGCATTCGTCCCAAGGCAACGGGGTTGACGTATTCGAGGTGGCTCGGGTTGAAACACAGGTACAACTCGATCGGCTTGCCATCGCTGGTGGTCCAGGTGTTGTTGAAGCCGAGGTGGTACTTCACATCACCACGGCCGAGGTTCTCGTCGGGATCACGATCTTCGAACTCGCGGAAGATCAACCGCGGGCTTTTGCCCATCACGTTGGCCAGTACGTTCAGCCGCCCGCGGTGCGCCATCCCCAGGACGGCTCTGTCGCAACCGTGTTCACCCGCCGTCTCGATCGCAAGATCCAGCAGCGGAATCAGGCTCTCTGCGCCTTCCAGCGAGAAGCTCTTGGCGCCGACGAACTTCTTCTGGATGAACTCCTCGAACAACGAAGCGTCGGTCAGGCGAGTCAGGATTCTCAGTTGCTGCGCTCGGGACAACGTCAAGCGATTCTCCGTTGCCTCCATTCGATCCTGCAGCCAGCGACGCACCGTCAGATCATCCATGTGCATGAACTGCACCCCGATCCGCCGGCAGTATGTATTTCTCAGATGGGTGATGATCTCGCGCAGCGGTCGGAACTTGCGCCCAGGCAACGTCTCCAGGACGAAGCCGCGTTCCAGATCGTCAGTGGTCAGGCCGTAGTAGGCCGGTTCCATCTCCGGAACCTCTGGATACGCGGCGAGGTTCAGCGGATCCAACTGCGCCAACAGGTGTCCTCGCACGCGATAGGCGCGCACCAACTGGTCGACTTTGTTCTGCAGCGCGGCATCCGAGCGCGCTCCCGAATCGAGACTCTCCGGCAGCTCAACGGTCGCCGCGGCCGGCGACCCAAACAGCGGACTTGGCGGGAAGCTGGGTCCAAGCTGGGGTCGATCGAGAAATCGATCTCCTGATCCCCAACTCTCGAACCAGGCACGCCAGTCGGCCGGAACAGACGAAGGATCGGCCCCATAGGCCGCGTAGATCCCCTCCACGAACGTGAGACTCAAGTCGTTCGGAGGAGCTGAGATAGGCGCGCTCGAATCGGCCTTGCTCGAGGCCCCGTCGGGCGTATTCGGTTTGATCGATGTCATCGGACACGAAGTCTATCCCGGATACTCGCAGCGGCACGTTTTTGACCTCAGGCCGGTCGTGCCGAACCGAACTGCAATTGATGCAGCGCTCGATAGAGCCCTTCGTTCAGGGCCAGTAGTTGGGAATGAGTACCGGACTCCACCAAGCGGCCCTTGTGGAGCACCAACACGCGATCGGCGTTCTGAATCGTGGCCAACCTGTGCGCAATGACAACGGCGGTGCGTCCTTGCATCACTCGTTCGACGGTGGTTGTCAGCCGCGATTCGGTGGCAGGGTCGACCGATGCTGTCGCCTCGTCGAGTATCAGCACCGGAGGGTCGAATGCCAGCGCTCGCGCGAAGCAAAGCAGTTGCTTCTCGCCGACCGAGAGGTTCGAACCCCGCTCGGCTACCGGCTCGTCGTATCCATGCTTGAACCTGGCGATGAATGCGTCGGCTCCTACCGCCTCTGCGGCTCGCTGAATCGCCGCCGAATCGAGTCGCGGATCTCCCAAACTTATGTTGGAACCGATCGAGCCGGCGAACAGATAGTTGTCCTGAAGGACGACACCGATCCTGCGCCGCAACTGCGCCACGGGAATCGCACGAACATCGACACCGTCCAGGAGTACGTGGCCGTCGGTGGGCTCGTACAAGCGAACCAACAGTCGAATCAGGGTCGACTTTCCGGCCCCGGTCCAACCGACGACCGCGACCCGTTCACCGGGAGCGATGCGAAAACTCACCTCGTGCAGAACCGGTTTGGTCTCGTCGTAGGCGAAGGTGACGCGATCGAACACAATCTCCCCGCGTGTCTCGCCCGGTAGCAA
Source organism: uncultured Acidobacteriota bacterium (assembly GCA_964484415.1). Lineage (GTDB taxonomy): Bacteria > Acidobacteriota > Polarisedimenticolia > J045 > J045 > JANNUT01. The sequence continues at coordinate 8,188 of CAZAHQ010000141.1, forward strand.
CGCCCCGGTGTCGACCACCGCGTCGGGCGCTGCAGACGTATCGAGCAGCCGGAAGATCCGCTCCGCGGCAACCATGGCGGTTTGCATCACGGTGTACCGCTGCGACAACTCTTGCAGTGGCGCGAAGAACCTGCCGGCGTACTCGAAGAACGCCACCAGCGTGCCGAACGTCACCGCGCCGGCGATGTACCGACCGCCACCCGCCCACACCAGCGCGGCGAGCGTGACCGATGCCATCAGTTCGGCCACCGCCGAGAAGAGCGATTCAAACCGAACACCGCGCAGTTCGGCGCGCATGTGCCCTACGTTGATCGCCTCGAACTCGTCGCGTTGAGCCGCTTCGCGACCGAACATCTGAACAACACGCATTCCCACCAGATTCTCTTGCAGTGCGCCGTTGAGTCGCGACACCAGCGCACGAATCTCCCGATACGCGTGCCGCATCCGAGCTCGAAGCACGAACGACAACAGCAGCATCGGAGGCAACACCGCCAGCGCGGTCAGCGCCAGTCGAACATCCATGATGAACAGCACCACGGCGATGGCGACCAACTTGACGAGATCGGCCAGGATCATCACCAACCCGGAGGTGAACGCTTCGTTCAGGGACTCGACCTCCGACGTGA
>CAZAHQ010000142.1:0-8810 GCA_964484415.1 uncultured Acidobacteriota bacterium
GCGCTCAATGGCCAATTCCCATCTCCGCAGAGATGGGCCGCCGCGCTAGCGGCGCATTGGTGGAGGCGGTGGGAATTGAACCCACGTCCGAGGGTGGTCCACGACAGGCTTCTACACGCTTAGCCGCTTCATTTGTGTCTCGCCTTACGCGCTCCGAAGGGCAAGATCGCGCTCAGCCAGCCCGTTGATCTCGTCGCGCTCCGGTGGGCCGCCGAAGTTGGACCATCCCGCGTAGGATGACGCCCCGTATTCGCACCACGGGAGGAGCGAAGGGGACGCGCTACTTAATTTGAGTTAAGCAGCGAGAGCGAAGTTGTTGTTGGCGTCTATGACGCTTCCCGTTTTTAACGAGGACGGGGCCTCGGCGTGCTTCCCGCGCTTCGCGATCCCCGTCGAGTCCATTCGCCCCCACGGTGATTCTTGCGCCGGGCCCACTGTAGGAACTGTGGGCGCCGTTGGCAAGACGGTTCGCATCTTCCAACGCGCGATATCTCCAGGGTGCCCGGCCAGCTATTTCCGCGAAAACCTGAGAAACACGCGCCAACTCCCCGTGCCGAGGTCCTCGGGCAGGCGATGTCCATCGGGGATCATCAGTACCAGCACGCGCGCTCCCGGGGGATCGATCGGCTGAGCGGTCGGCCTTCGGCGGCCCTTGTCCGCGTCCGTTTTCTTGCGCGCTTGGCGGATGTGCAGTACCCGCGCTTCGATCTGAGCGGGCGCGTCCGGTGATCGGTCACCGGTTGGCCCAGGGGGCGGTATCCGCCCAATCACCACGTCCATGTGGGTCACCTCCACCGTTGTTTTCGGCTCGATACGGTGCCGGCTTTAGTTCCGCCTCTTCAGCCCGCGTGGGATCTTGCCGATACGACCGTGGAGCAGCGACCGCTCGCTCGCGGAGATCGCGATGTCCGAAGAAACCAAGGAACCAGGCAAAGAGGGCGCCAAGAAAAAGGGGAAAGCCAAGCTGTTCATCATGCTCGGCGCGGGTGCTGCACTCGCCGCGGCTGGCGGATTCGGCGCGGTCTTTTTGATGGGCGGCGGAAAGAAGACAGAAGCGGCGACCGGCGAGCATGGGGCCGCCGAAGCGAGCAGTGCGCCGCCAGCCTCGGCAAGTGGCGAGCATGGAGCGGCGGCTGCGCCCGGAGCTGCCGGTGCCGGTGGCGAACTGCTACTCCCTCTCGATACCTACGTCGTCAATCTATCCGACACGCGCGGCGATCGATTTCTCAAGATCTCTATCAAAGCAGTCACCCGCGATTCGACTCTCGAGAAACACATGAACGAAAGCGAGCTGCTCAAGTCGCGAGTACGAGATCGCATGCTGTCGATCTTGGGCGCCAAGACCTATCCCGAGATCAGCAACCCGGTCGGCAAGGAGGGACTGCGGCGCGAGTTGGCGCAAGAGCTCAATGCGGTGCTCGGACCAGGATCGGTGTCGGAGATTCTGTTCACCGAGTTCATCGTCCAGTAGCAGCGCGGCGGCCAGCCAGCCTCGACTCGATCGATTCGAGGCTGGCGTTACAGCGCCGAGAGCGTCTCGCGCTCCACCGCAACCTCGTGCCGCACGTCGTAACACACCACACCAAGGTCGAGGCCTCGCAAGCCGATCGCGTCGGCGTTCTTCTTGAGCTCTGCGGCGGGGATCTCGGCATCGAATCGATCCGACAGCGCAACCAGCGTCAGCAGTGCTGCGTGCGGCTGCTCGGGGTCGATGGGCCGATGATGCTGCGCGCATGTGGCGATGAGCTGCTCCGGCATCCCCCAGTGTTGCATCAACGCTGCACCAACCATCGCGTGGTCCACGCCGAACGCGCTCTGCTCGACATTGCAGTCAGGCAGGCGTCGGCGGGAGCGGATCAGCATTCCGTACTCGCGCGGTGCTCGAGTCAGCATCACCGTTCGGCCGCAATCGTGGATTACACCGGCGATGAATGCTTCGTCGCTCCACATAAGCCCGGCGCGTTCGCCCAGTCGGCGTGCCCCAATTCCGACGTTCATGGAGTGAAGCCACAACCGCTCGCGTTCGGCCGAGTACTCGGCCGGTACGTCGAGGCGCAACTGCGCGATGACAGCCGCCATGGTCAGCGAACGCAGATGCATAAATCCCATCAACTGAATCGCCGTTGCCAGCGAACGTACCTCTTCGTGCAAACCGAACTGCGCCGAGTTGACGGTGCGCAGAATGGTCGCTGCCAGTGCCGGTTGTGTTGAAACCGCATGCTCGAGCTCTTCCGGCGTGGTCTCGAGTTCGCCAAGCAGTGACAGGACAGTCGTTGCCGCCTTCGGCAACTCCGGAAGGTTCCCGAAATGCTCCAAGACAGGTTCTAGCAGCGCCGAATCCACACTCATCGAGCCTCCCCTTCCCCGCTCGACTCCTCGTTCTTCCTGTTACCGGTAGCCAACGACGTGAGCACCTTGAGCAGAGCATCCGACTCCGGTTGCGCCGCCTGCCGATTGGCAGCGACGACGGCGCGATGCAGCTCCTCACGTACCACCGAGATCTCCGGCGGGGCCTCCAGTCCGAGGCGCACCTGACCGCCTCGCACCTCGACCACCTTGACGCGAATCTCGTTGCCGATGATGAGAGATTCGCCGACCTTCCGGCTGAGCACGAGCACGGGGACCTCCTTGTCCCTCGCCCTGGTTACGCGGGCGTGCGGTTGCCGAGTAGATGGCGCATCGGCCAGTCCTGACCATCGAGCACCAGTTGTGCTCCTTGCATCGATCGAACGTTGATCACCAACGGCGCCTTCAAGTTGACGGTGACCGAGCTGTCGTCCCAGAGCGTCACGATCGTCAGCATCAACGGCGGGCTTTCGGCGGACAGGCCCAGTCGATGCTGGTCCGCGCGAGATAGCACCGGCGTGTAGCCGACAACCACGAGATGCGGCTCCACAACCATCAGCTTGAGGTCTTTCTTCTCCGTTGCGCACAGCCAGTGAAACGGCTCGAAGCCAGACAGCGCGACCAACTCCCACTCGCGAATCTCGTTGAACCCCGGAATCCCCTCCGGGAAGCGAATTGTGGTTTCAACGGCGGCGACCGGCGCGGCCGCGTCAGCGAGCATCGTCGGCGTCATGCGCATGTCACCCGAGATAGTCGAAGAAGTTCGGGCCGAACAGTCGGCTTCCGGCCGCCAATGTCGCTTGGTAACCGGTTTGGAAGCGTTGAACATCGGAGAGCGCTTCGGCCATGTCGGCCGAGCCGAGATCTGCGGCACGTTGAGAGACGGCCAGTTGCCGATCCTGTAACCGTGCATCGGCGTCTTCGAGCGCTTTGCTGCGATTTCCCACGCGAGCGATCAGCGCTGTGTTCTGCGCGATCGCATCGCGAATCGGCTGCAAGACGTTTTGAATCGCGCTGGTGTCGCCAGCAAGAAGCGACTCTTCGAGCGTCTTCAGTAACTCTCGAGGGCCACCCACGCCCTCCTCGCCGAAAACCTCATCACCCGGCAGGTTGATAGTCTGGCTCTGCTCATCCAGCAGCATTTCGATTCCATCACTATTGCCTTGATAGGTCCCTGCCGAATCGAACGGCGGCGTGGTGGTAAGTGAGCCCGAGAAGATGTAGCGCCCACTGATGCGCAGGTTGGTCAGGCCATCCAACTGCTCGCGCAGGCCGGAGACCTGTGCAGCGATTGCGTTGCGGTTCTCCTGCTGAAGCGTCTCGGATGCACCTTGGATTCCTAAGTCCTGCGCTGTTCTCAAGATCTTCGACAACTCGGTCACAGCCTGCTCACTCAACTGCAGCCAGGGCCGCGCCTGCGAGAGCACCTCACGTCGCGTGGCGAGCTTGCGAGACTCGTCGGCGATGCGAAGCAGTTCGCCCGCGGCCTGAGAGTCGTCCGACGCGTAGCGCACTCGATAGCCTGAGGACACACGCGCCATGGCGCCGTTCATCTGCTGTTTGACGCGCCCAAGATCGCGCAAGAAGGTTCGCTGCGTGAATGCGTCGCTGACTCGCATGAGCTATCAGCCTCCCAAGATCGACAGGGCGGACTCAGTCACCTGATTGACCGTTTGCATGAACTTCGCGGCAGCCTGGAACGACTGCTGCCAGCGCACGAGGTCGGCCGCTTCATCGTCGAGGCTGACGCCGGACAACGTTTGCCGTTTCAGATCGAGCGAATCCACGATCGATTGACTCGCCTCGCGCGATGCGTCGGACTGCGCCACGTCGTGACCGACAGAAGCCAGGATGTCCGCGGCGAACCCGATCATCGAGCGGTTATCGAGCGCCGAGAGGCCCGATTCTCGCAGCGCGAGCATCTGAAGAACCATCTCGTTCTTGCCGGGAGCGCCGGGCGCGTCGGCGAGTGCCAGCTTCCGCGGATCGGTCTCGACCACGTCGTTGACCTGAATCGCGGAGGCAGCACCGGCTCCGGGCGGGTCGGGCTCGAACAGGTTGGCGCCCGCATCGCCATTCAAGTCGTAGCCTGACTCGTGAATCGCATTGAACTCGTCGATCACGCTGGAGGCCAGCGTATTCAACCGGTCGCGATACCCACTGACGTCGTGGTCGCGCACCTGCAGCAAGCCGCCGAGTTGACCGCTGCGCAGCCGGTCGGTCAGATCGATCTTCTCTCCGCCGCGACTGATCGTAATGCGGTTCACGCCTTCGGAGTTCGGAGTTAGGACCAGCGAGCGCGGTGAGTTGGCCGATAGCAATGTGTCGCCGGTTTCGTCCAAGTAGACGTTGATCGTACCGTTCGGCGTCTCGACCGTGCGAATCGCCACCAGCCCCGCAAGCTCGTCGGTCAGGTTGTCGCGCTCATCGCGCAGATCGGACGCCTCGCTGCCGCTGGATTCCTCTTCAACGAGCGCCTGATTGGTTTGCGCCAGGCGGCCGAGGATCTCGTTGCTGCGCTCGACGGTCTGCACCACGCGGTTGTCAGCATCGGTGCGCGATTCGACCAACTTGCTGTCGGTCCGACGGATGGTCAGCGCCAGCTGCTGTGCGTTTGCAATCACGTCCTCGCGCACGGAGATATTGTCCGGCTGCGTCGTCAACGTCTCGATCGAGTCGAACAGGTTCGAGAACGAGTTGCGCAACTCGGCACTCTGAACTTCGCCAAGCGCCGGCTCGAGTGCCGACAGCACGCCGCTTCGCCCCGAATCGGCGCCCAGTCGCCCCAACTCTCTTCGTGTCGCGAAATCCAGGAACGGATCGCGCATTCGGCGCACCGCCATCACGTCGACGCCCAAGCCGGATAATCCACCCGGCACCTGCACGGTCGGCATGGTTCCCAACTCGATCCGACGCCGAGAAAAGCCGGGCGTCTGTGAGTTGGCCACGTTGTAGCCGGCGGTATTCATCCCCAGCCGGAAGGCGCGCATGGCGCTGCGGCCAATCGAGAAATGATCGAAGACCGTCATCGGCTCAACCCTCCGCGACCAGCGAGCGGCCGGTTGATGAAACGCGTTGGGGGCGACCGTCGGCACGATACGATGGCGCGCCGAGTGGATCGACCAACCCTTGTCGCGCGAGCAATGTGTCACCCACGCGCTCGATCACGGTTCCAGCGACTGCCGCTTCACGCAGCAATGCAGACAGTCCGGCGGCCGCTTGCTGCCGTGCCGCGAACACCTCGTCTCCATGAAACTCGGTGTCGAGTTCGAGGCGCAATCTTTCGTCTTCCAGCATTCGAAACCGGGTAGCCAGGCTTTCCGCCCGCGCCATCAGTTGCGTCAGTGCCGCGGCATCGGTCGCCAGCAGGGCATGACGCTGTGCAATGACCAACTCGCGAAGCTCTGCGTAGAGCGTGCTTTGCGCGCCGTAAATGGAAATCAACGCTGCGACGCTCATCAGCAGGTGCCTCAGCTCTCGCGGTCGATGCGGCCAGCCGCGTCGAACTCGCGAGCTTCGGCGAGTAGCTCGTCAGCGACCTTGGTGCCGTCCACGCGATAGTGTCCGGTTGCGATCTCGGCACGCACCGAGTCCACCAGCTCCTTGCGTACATCGGGTGACTCTTCGATCGCCTCACGCAAGCGCTGCAACTCCAGCGCTCGAGGCGACAAGCTCACGCCATCGACGCTGCCATCGACGCGCGCCTGGCTCGAGGTCGGAGCGGTTCCATTCTCACGACCCTTCACGCGTCCCGTGTCGGCAGTCTCGTCGAGCTTGCCGAGCATCTGCTTCAGCCGGCCGAGTGGGTCGTTTGCGCTGATCTTCATCGTCATTCCTCCAGGTCTTCACGGCCTAGGACCAAAGGTGCCTGGTGCGCCGCAAACACCTCATCGGCAGGCGCAATTCCAACTTGAGCGCCGCCCTGAAAAAATCTGGACGTATCCGGACCAAGTGCAAGCGATTCCAGGTTTTTCGTGTCCGCCAGGGGCCGGATGGGTGTTCGGCCGCGCATCCATTGGTCGACGATTTGCTCCGCCAGCCCCATCCCACGCCCCTTCGACAGGCTCTCCCCCAAGAAGTGCTCGAACGTCGCCTCCAACCCCTGCTTCTGCGGGCCACTGCCGAAGAAACCTTCCGTGAGTTGTGCTTTCTCCATGGCGGTGAGTGTGTTCTGCATCAGCACCGCCTCGAGTTTCTTGGCGACGGCCAGCAATGTCGCTCTGTCCTGCGGGTTGTTCCGATTCGGAACACCGCTCAACGCCTGCGGTTCGATCGGAGCGAGTTTCATCAGATCACCACCAGTTCCGCGTGCAGTGCCCCGGCCGCGCGGATCGCCTCGAAGATCGCGATCATGTCGCGCGGGGTGACACCGAGTTTTTGCAGCGCCCCGACCAAGTCCTCGACCTTCGCCCCTTCTTGAAGCGACAGGCCTTGACCCGTTTCCTCATCGGCCACGACCTCGGTGGAGGGCACGACCTTCGTTTCACCTTTGCCGAACGGTGCGGGCTGGCTGACATCGAATCGCTTCACGATCGAGATCGTGAGATTGCCGTGCGTGATCGAGACGCGCCCGATTCGCACATCGCCACCGAGCACCACGGTGCCGGTGCGCTCGTTGAGCACGACCTTCGCAGGGGTCGTGGGGTTGACCTTCGATTCCAGCGCGCGCGCCAAGAACTCCACCGGCGCATCGTGCAATCCTTCCGGAACGCGAACGCGCACCGTACCCGAGTCGATCGCGCGCGCAATGCCGGGAGCGAACGTCCGCGTCAACGCGTCCTGGACCTTGATCGCCGTTGCGAAGTCAGGGCGGCGCAGTTGCAAATCGAATGTCGTGCGCTCGCTCAAGTCGATGCCGGCCGATCGTTCGACCAGCGCTCCGCCCGGCACGGTTCCTGTGGTGGTGTGATTCTTGGTGACCGAGGCGCCGCCACCGCCGGCCGAGTATCCGCCGCCCAAGCTCACCGAACCCTGTGCCAACGCATAGACCTGACCATCAGGCCCGTGCAGCGGAGTCATCAGAAGCAAACCACCCGTGAGCGATTTGGCATCCCCGATGCTGGCGACGGTCGTGTCCAAACGGGTTCCAGCCTGAGAGAAAGCGGGCAGCGTCGCGGTGACCATCACAGCAGCCGCATTGCGCACGCGAATCGCCGACGGTGGTACCGCGACTCCCATGCGTTGCAGCGCATTGGCCAGGCTTTGAATCGTGAACTTGGCTTGCGTGCCGTCGCCGGTGCCGGCCAAACCAACCACCAACCCGTAACCGACCAACTGGTTGTCGCGTACGCCGCGAATGTCGACCAGATCGCGCAATGGAATCGAGATCAACTCTTCGGCCTTGGGCGTCGCGTCGGCGAGTGCTTGCGCCTGCTGCACCTGCTGATCGGTAAGAAACTCGGGATCGGCAAGCGCCAGCGTCGTACACACCAAGGACATCGCAACGATCAAGCCTGCGCGCCGCATCAGAATGGCCAGATCTTCGAGATGAGTTTGTGGAACCAGCCCTCGCGGATCGTGTCGTTGATATCCCCTTTGCCGCCGTACTGAATCGTGAGGTCGGCCACCACGCTGGAAGGAATCGAGTTGTCGGCGAGCACGTCCTCGGGCCGCACGATTCCTGCAAGCGTCAGGTGCTGCTTCTCATGATTGACGGTGACCTCTTTCTGACCGGCCACCAACAGTTGGCCGCCTGTGCCGACCGCCAACACGCGCACCGCCACCGTGCCGGTGAGTGTGTTGTTGCGACTGGTCTGTCCCGATCCTTCGAACGTTTTCTCGCTCGACGCGTCCAGTGCTAGTGCTGGATCGAAGTTCGGGCCGATCTTCCCTCTGAGCTTGTCTTCGTAGCCGAACACCACGGGCGCTTTGAGCTTCAGGTTGCCGGCTTTGTCGAGTTTGTCGTCGGCAGAGGTTTGACCCAGTGACCTTTCCGAGATGCGCACGGTTAGAACATCGCCGATCCGATGCGCGCGGAAGTCGCCGATCAGATCGGCCGCCGACCCGCCGGCATAGAGCGATCCCTCGTTGGTCGGTCGCGGCCGCTGATCGAGTTCCAATCGAGGCAGCGGTCCGTCGTATACCGACTGCTGCGGCACAGGGGCGGAAGCACATCCGAAAGCTGCACCGAGACTGGCAGCGACCAACGTAAGGCTGATTGAGCGGTTCATTTCTGCTCCTTGGTTGAGACGATTTCGACCTCGGCGTAGTCGATGACACGGGCTTGCAACGACCGACCGTCGGCACCCGCGACCGTGACAAGGCTGCCGATCTCTCCGCGATTTCGGGCCACCGTGTCGATCTGCATCTGCACCTCGCCGACCTGCAGCAACGCGCGAACGCGTTGCCCTGGCTCCACCGGCGCGGCGCGAATCACATTGCGGGCCGCCACCGGTTCACCCGCGCGCAATAGGTTGCGCGCCACCGCTCCCGCAGGAAGCGTGCGCAGCAACGGTTCACCCGCG
>CAZAHQ010000143.1:0-8775 GCA_964484415.1 uncultured Acidobacteriota bacterium
CGAAGCCGCCAATCGCATCGATCAACGCCCGCTCGTGCAACACCGCCTGTACCGGGGTGACGTTCTCCTCCAGCAGCTCGCTCAGCTCGAACGCTCGCCATGGCAGCGGCTTGAAGAAGTCTGAGCCAACGCCCTGCTCGGCGGGGCGGCGAATCAGTGCGACGGCGCGCGCGGCGCGCGCGTTGGTTGAGACCAGCTGGTGCACCAGGTGACCGACATGGTGCGGATAGAGCCGATCGTCGTCATCGAGATAGCCAATGTACTCACCACGCGCCGCCTTCGCGCCGCTGTTGCGCGCCGCGGCCAGATATCTATTGCGCTCATGCTCGATCAACTGAACTGGCAGTCGATCACGAAACTCGGCGATTACCTGATCGACCGCGCAGCCTGCATCGTTCACGACCACCGCCTCGATCGGGCGATAGAGCTGCGAGGCGACGCTCTCCAATGCGCGGCGCAGCAGCTCGGGCCGATTGAAGGTGGGGATGACGATCGAAACCAGCGGCCCCGAATCGAGGTGCGCTCCGCCCGCACTCCACCCGAGTGCCAAGCGGCGTGCATCGCGCCACAGTTCCGATTCGGCCGCAGCCGCGATTGCGGCCACCTGCGCGTCGCCGTCTTCGACCGAACCGGCGAGCGCTTCCCACAGCACGATGTCGCGCCGTCCTGCTTCTAGTTGATTGATCACGGTGTTCACATGGCAAGTCATGTGCCATGCGCATCGCGCCCGATTGTTCTCGATTGAAACAAGTCACCAGAGGAAACCTGCGATTGCCGAGTGCCCCGAGTGCCGGCGCGGCGGTTCCCCGACTACGGCGTCAACCACTGGACGATTGGCCGCCGGTTGGGCCGGCCGCTAGGACCGCGGACCAGAACCTCCCGGGGCTGGACCAAAACCCCATCCGGGAGGAACGACCCGGGCCGGACAGCGATGAACTTCGCCGGCCTGGTTCGGTCTTTGAACCGGCCCACGACGCTCCATCGCGCAGCCCAAAACGCCTGAAATTGACGCTTGCGGAAGAGCCGTCTCGCAGTACCTGATAGTCAGTCACGACACACCGAGTCGACGAGTTGAGTCGTCACCTCCACTCCTCAGTTGGTGTTCTTGGAATTCCCCCTCTCCGTTGTATCGGCGCCCCCTCAGGCGCCGTTTTTTTTGAGATTCGAGGCTGGCGACTTGATCCATGTCATGGCTAACCCCCTCCTGATCACCGTACCGTCTTCGTTCCTTCGGTTGTACTTCGGGAGACCGCCATGATTTCTGCCCAAACGCTCCGCGCTAACGCCTCTCTGCTGAAACTCGATCTATACTGCAAGGGGCTGCGGATGGCCGACTCGTGCTTCATCGAGGAAGACGGCGGGCGCAAGATCCTCCGCACGCGCGCAGGGCTGGGCAGCGGCTTGGAATTGATTCTCCCCGGAAACATGTGGACCAATGTCCCAGTCTCCGAAGCGTTCGCAGCCGAGAGCCCCTATGTCCTCGAGAAAATCGGCGGCCGTTACAACCTGACATGGAGCGGGGAGTCGATCGTCGACGTCACGCTCTCACCGCGGCCCGAGTGGTACGACGCACACACCACCAGCGGAAAGGTGATGACCAAGGTTGGAACGCTGCAAGGAACGTATCTCGGCGTCTATCCCGCCAAGGTTTGCGAGTATTGGCTCAAGAAACCCGAGCGCGACAACTGCAAGTTCTGCTCGGTGGGTTTGAACTTGGGCGTAGACGATGCCGACGAGAAGTCGGTCAATGAAGTCATGGAAGTGGTGCGAGCCGCGCGCCGTGAATCGGGAATTACCTACGTCGACTTCAACACCGGCCACTACGAGGGTGATACGTACCTCGACATTCTCGAGCCGTACATTCGACGGATCAAAGCCGAGGTTGGGTTGTTGGTTGGTGTGCAAACGCCGCCGCATCGAGACCTGAAGCGCTACGACAAGCTACGTGAGATGGGTGTCAATCGCGTCTCGTTCTGCTTTGAAATCTACGACCGGGAGAAGTTCATCGAGATCTGCCCGGGCAAGCACACCGAGTACGGCCTGGACTACTACCTCGAAGCAATTCGCTACTGTGCGACGCTTGGCTCCAAGGGTCCAAAGAACGAACCGTGGGTCACCAACGGCGAGATCATTGCTGGACTCGAGCCGGCCGAATCGTCGATTGCCGCAATCGATTGGATTACGTCGGTCGGCGCGATTCCCACCGTGTGTGTCTTCCGCCCGCTGAAGGGGACCGACCTGGAAGACACGCCGCCGCCCAAGACCGAAGAAATGGTGCCGGTGTTTCGCCGCCTGTATGAAGCCTGCATGGAGCGCGGCCTACCGATCGGCTGCGCCCCCAACGTGCATGTGAGCCTGGTGATGCTCCCCGAAGAATGCCGCGGCCTCAGCGACAAGAGCTTCTACTGGCAGCGCTTGAAGCTGGCCGCCATGGCGAAGATCTTCGGCATGCAGTTCGAGCGCAAACTGGCTGCGATCGAAACCAAGAGCTCGGCTGCGTAGTGCGATCGGTCTTTTCGGTTACCTGAGCGTCTTCACGTTCAACTGATTCGACGTGGCCGATTCAGCGCTGTCGCTGTACGAGGTCAACGCAAACGAGTATCGCTTGCCCGGTGAGAGCCCGGTGATCTTCCCGCTTGTCGTGTCCGCTGGGAAACTCTGGTAAAGCGTCCAATCGGTCCCAGTCCAGCGATAGACGTGAAACCCGATCTCACCAGCGGCCGCATCCGACCATCCGACATTCACCGCTCGCCGCCCGCGCTTGTTGGTACGCAGATTCGTCGGCGCGCCAAGCAATTGAACGGCGCTGCGGAAATTGGCAACCGTCAGCGCGGTGTTGTTGATGGTCTGGTGATTGTCCCGCTGCCCGGCGATGCCGGTGGGCGTGCCGAAGTACGAAACGGCCGGGTTACTGAAGTGCGGTGACTTGGGACAGCCCAGCGTGCATTGCGTCGTGTAGGACATGATCGTGCGATACGAACCGTCGACGAAGTGGCCGTAGGAGTAGGCGTAACTGGTGCCGCTTCCCGAGTTGGCGGGATCGTGATTGCACCCTTGGTTGTGACCGGTTTCGTGGGCCAGCGTCAGATTGCTTGCAGCACAATCGCGCAACACAACATTGAAGGCGTAGCTGCCGAAGTTGGACTCCACCTGCGTCATCAACCAACCGATACCGCAGTATCCGCTGGTGTTGACGATCATCGACACGACGTCGGCACCGTATTGATTGCGTAGCGCCGCAACAGCGGGATCGTTGGTCAGCCAGTTGAGGTCGGCGTTGGCATCGCCCGCTTCGGTGTAGGCGATTTCCTCTGTGTGCGCCAAGCGAAGCCGCGTGGTGATCTGGCTGTTGGCGTAGGCGGTGTTGGTCAAGTCGATCGCGCTCTGAACGGTCGCCTCGATCGCGGCGGTGCTGCCGGCTGCGGCGCGGGCGTCATCGGTATAGAGGATCAGCATGTCGATGAAGTCGGCGCTGTCGGAGTAGGCGGTGGTTGGTTCGGCCGCCGAGGCGGCGCGCTGTTGCGGTGCCGATACTGGCTCGGCGCATTCGCGGAAGCGGTCTTGGTTGATTTCCGACATCAGGTACTGCCCGGCAGCGACCGGGCGAATCTCGTAGATCTCGCCGTCGGGTGTGTGAATGACGCCAGCGAGCAGCCCGCCGCGCACGCTCAAGGTCGCTTCGCCCTCGCGGCCGTCGGCGAGCTTGATCGTGCCGCGCCAGGTGTAATCGCTCGCGCCGCGCACTTCGTAGTCGCTGCGTTGAATGCGCCAGGTCTTGCCGCTGAAGACATCGACGTCGATCGCGCTGCGCAGCGGATCGAGCGCACTGAAGTCGATCTCGACCGAGCGTTCCCGTAGGGCAGCGCTCGACGGTGTGTAGGACATCTCCCGCAGCGCGGTCATGCCCGAGGAATGAAACAGCGACGCTGGCGGGAGCGCTTCGATGTCGCCCGCACGGTTGTCGGTTTGTGGCGGCAGGGCCCATGCGGCCGGCACCAATGAAACGAGTGCGACAAAGATCTGCCCGGTGCGAACGCATCCGGAGATGTGCGAGCGGTACATGGGTACGTCCCTTCCCCGTTCCCCGTGCTGTGTTGTACTGAATGTAGGGTCTGAGTGGAGAGTCGAGTAGCGAGTTGGCGGGGTGAGCCGATCAGGCTGCGCTAGTCGACGGGTGTCGGCATCACGTGGTGGTTGAATCGGAACACGGGCGGGTTCGATGCCTTCTCCGTCGCCCCCCTTCGGCCTCGTGGCTTGGTCGCGCGAGGCGCTTGACGGAGGCGGGCTGACGAGCAGTCCTGGACAAGATGATGTGCTCGTTTGTGGTGAGATCTCGCGCGGTCCGGTGACTCCGCGGGGGCGCAGTCGATCGTAGTCGCTCGCGTGCCGGTCCTTGATCCGTTGATCTGAAAGGCTGACGATCCTTGCTACTACTGAGGAGGTCCGTGTGGAGAAGGCACTCATGGCGCCGCGTCGTGGGCATCCCTGTCGATTGCTGATCGCCGATTCGTAGCGCAGTGCTCTTTCCGAGTGCGCGGCACGAGATGATCGACCGTGATATCAACAACGTCGGTGCTTGGCCGCTTACGTTCCGTCGGCCACGTGATTGTTGAAGAAGGACCCTCACGCCTTCAAGACTGAGCGTCTCTGCCTTGTCAGTGAAACGTGAAGACCACGATGGATTCGATGGCGCACTGAATCACCTCATAGCGGATCAGGGGTTCGTAGGCGGTCGTGGCGGCTCAAGAGATGGGTCGATCGGGAGAAGGCTGACTCTGAGGCCCTCCACGCGGCTCCCCAACCTGATCTGTCGTCTGTAAGATTTGAACCCCGGCGCACTCAACACGAGTTCGCAGGGTTTCTTGTCGGAAAAGAAACGTGATTCAGGTTGATCGATAGCGTACGCGAGGAATGATCCGTCTGGGTTCGCTCTCCCACTGGCCCCGTGAGCAGGTTTTCCATCGATTTCAAGAGTCACGACGAGTTCTTTGACCGGATGACCATGTTGATCTAGCGCAGTCCCCTGCGCCTCTGTATAGCGATCGGAGAACTTAGCGCACGCCGCGACGCCGACTGATATTGCGACCGAGGTCAATGCGACTTGTAGGAAGGGCCCGCGAACTCTCCATCTACTCAGCATCATTCTCAGCGAGTTTCTCATCGGTTATCCACGTCGATCGCGGCAAGTGGGTCCGGCATCAGGCTCGGTGGCGCGTCAGCCTTTCCCTCCGAGTCACTGTCATCTGCCTTGGGTTTGGGAGATCCGTCCTTTGGCTCTGTAGGGGTTCCGTCCCGATGTTCGTAGAAAAGCGGCCCTCGTAACGCACCTGATGGCAGTGGCATGATCTCACGTTCTCACGCAGTCGATTTCTCGGCGTTGGCGACGAACGCAGCGAGATGCTGACGCCCGTCGACCTTGCGCAGCTTGACATGGCCCGATGCCACCAAGCCGTAGAGCAGGGTCAGCGCGCCGTCCTCGTCCGAGAACGATCCCTGCGTCTTTCCAACTAAGAGTTGCACAGCGTCCCGCTATTGCTTCACGCAGATCTCGGCGGGCACGAGGCCGTGAGCACCTGCCTGGCACCTCGTATCGGTCCCCCGGGTATCGAGCTTCCCGTCTTCGAAGGTCGCGAGGACATTGATGACGCGATTGCACTCCTGACGCAAGACGCATGAGAACGTGACGCGCCTGGTCTTACCAGAACTGGTCACACGTGGTGCAGCAACTGGGCAACGTTCTAGCGTTTCGCTGGCCTTGTCGGTTGCCAGATCGGGCTCGCGCATGATGTCGCATCCAACATAAGGGTTGGAGGCATAGGGATTCCCTGCCCGCTCGATGGCAAGAAGTCTTGACTCGCTGACGTCACCAATCAACTCCGCGAGCGCCATGTTGTAGGCGGGATCGTATGTCCACTCGATGAGCTCGGCGGCACCAAGCCGAATCGCCCAGATAACGTGCGCAACCTCGATGAGGACAGGGTCGGGTAGATCCTTCACATCGCGGCCAACTAGGTCGAGTAGTTGCTCTTCGACGTTCCCTTCAAGACACCGCCCCGAAGCCACGAGCATCGTCACAACCTCAGTGCGGGGTGATCCGCTCTTTGTAGGCGCAACGGCACGCTGGCGTAGGCAAAGCATCTCGACACCAGTCAGATTTGCGACTTCGCTGGGGAGGAAGATCCGCCCGGTGCACCTCCCACACGCTGTTTGAAGAGCAGCGTCCAGGTGCAGTAGCTCGGCTGCACGTTTCATCTCCGGCGTGGCTGCCGTCGATTCGTTTTCTGCGCGAACGATGCCTGGCAGAACAGCGACCGCAAACGCTAGCAGATACCTGAACATCGTTCCTCCTGGTTGGATCCTACTCGCTTCTGGCAAAGGGTCCTCCTAACCCAGTCCTCCAATCGCAAGATCCCGCGGTACGTGTGGGCGAGTTCGTGGACAAAGACTCGAGCGGGGTCGAATCCAACACTGGATTTTGTATCCGCGAGACGTGCGTCTCCCATATAGATCGTGATGGTCTGCGGTCCAACGACCGCGGCTCCGGGCTGCGCTGCGCGCTCAAAGGATGAGACTTCAGCAATCAAGGCTATGTCATAAGCCCCAGTTGCGTTGATGCCTGTGACTATTTCTTCCACTTGGCTGGGGTACCCTTGGACTTCAAGAACTGGGCGCCTGCTCCCGCTCGCATGCCTTTCCTGAAGTGAGACAACTGCATCAGCACTACCACCATGCTGCTTATGATCGATCTGTTCCTCCGCCCTCCACACTAGACCCTCAAGAACGAATGTCTCAGACTTGTTGGCAGAGAGGGGGCCAGTTGATCTGTGTCGACTTGGCCCCGATGTCGTTGCGCGGATACGTCGCGATGGTGTCGCGATAGACGCTCGCGCCGGTACTCCAGTACATCGTGACGGCCCGCGAGGCGACCGCTAGCAGCGCGATCGGGGCAGACCTGGTGACATTGAAGCCCAGTCTGGGTTCCGCGTCCCGGTGTTCGTGGAAAAGCGATAGGCGTAATGCACCTGATGGCAGTGGCATGTTCTCACGTTCTCATGCAGTCGATCGTTTGGCGTTGGCAACGAACTCAGCGAGATGCGAACACCGTCGACCTTGCGCAGCTTGACATGGCCCAATGCCGCCAAGCCGTAGAGCAGGGTCAGCGCGCCGTCCTCGTCCGAGAACAATCCCTGCGTCTTTCCAACTAAGAGTGGCACAGCGTCCCGCTATTGCTTCACACAGATCGTAGCGGGCACGAGGCCGTGAGGACTTGCCTGGCACTCCGTATTCGTCATCCGAATGTCGAGCTCACCGCCTTCGAAGGTCGCGACGACGTTGTAGACGCGATAGCACTCCTGCTGCAAGACGCATGAGAACGTGACGCGCCTGGTCTTACCAGAACTGGTCACACGTGGTGCAGCAACTGGGCACCGTTCTAGCGTCTCGCTGGCGTTGTCGGCTGCCAAATCGGGCTCGCGCATGATGTCGCATCCAACATAAGGAATGGAGGCGTAAGGATTCCTGGCCCGATCGATGGCAAGAAGTCGTGACTCGCTTACGTCACCAATCAGCTCCGCGAGCGCCACGTTATAGGCGGGGTCGTCTGACCACTCGAGGAGCTCGGCGGCACCTCGCCGAATCGCCCAGACGACATGTGCAACTTCGATGAGAACAGGGTCGGGTAGATCCTTTACATCGCGGCCAACTAGGTCAAGTAGTTGCTTCTCGGCGTCCCCGTCAAGACACCGGCCCGAGGCCACGAGCATCGTCACAGCCTCGGTGCGGGGTGATCCGCTCTTGGTGGGCGCAACATCACGCTGGCGTAGGCAAAGCATCTTGACACCAGTTAGATTTGCGACTTCGCTGGGGAGGAAGACTCGCGCGTTGCACCTTCCACACGCTGTTTGAAGGGCAGCGTCCAGGCGCAGTAGCTCGGCTGCGCGTTTCATCTCTGGGGTGAGTGCCGGCTCTGCCGCCGATTCGTTCTCTGCGCGAACGACGCCTGGCAAAACAGCGACCGCAAACGCTAGCAGATACCTGAACATCGTTCCTCCTTGTTGGATCCTGCTCACTCCTCGCAAAGGACCCTCCTAACCCACTTTTCTGATTGCAAGATCCCGCCGTACGTGTGGGCGAGTTCGTGGACAAAGACTCGAACGGGGTCGAATCCGACAGTGGATCTTGTATCCGGGAGACGTGCGTTTCCCATGTAGATCGTGATGGTCTGCGTTCCAACGACCGCGGCTCCAAAGTCCAGTGCGCGCTCAAAGGATGAGACTCCAGCGAATAAGACTATGTCATAACTCCCAGATGCGTTGATGCCATTGACTACCTCCTGCACTTGGTTGGGGTGTCCTTGGACTTCAAGAACTGGGCGCCCGCCTCCGCTCGCTTGCTTTTCCTGAAGAGAGACACGCGCTTCATCACTTAGGACCGTTTTGATAGGCACAGTCCCGGTCGCAGCACCTTCGACGATCGCCGCCACGGTGGATCCGGTCGGACACAATCCTGGGATCGGTGTCGTTTCCCCCTTGGCTGCATCGAGCGCTTGGTCCGCGAGGGTCTGGCTGGTGGAGTCCTGGAATCCCCCGGCAGTAGCAGGGAGGTTTTCTAAGGGAGCCGCCGACGCTGAAGGCGAGCTAGACTGTGGCACAAAGGTCCAGGTCGACCCGGCGACATACGCGACAGAGTTGTAGCCAAGAGAACCTGATATCTGCGTAGTGTGAGTCATCATCCCGAAACTTCCCCAACCGCCGTACGTCCCTGTGTTCTCTGGCC
>CAZAHQ010000144.1:0-8725 GCA_964484415.1 uncultured Acidobacteriota bacterium
CTCTTCTCCGCCTGCTGCCGCTCCGCGGCGGTGCTGGCCGGTGCCGATCCAAAAACCGAAGAAGACATGGCGCGCTACGGGATGTCGCTCGGTATCGCCTTCCAACTGGTCGACGATCTGCTCGATCTGTCGGGCGATGAAGCGACGGTTGGAAAACCGGTGGCGTCCGATCTGCGTGAGGGTCGGTTGACGTTGCCGTGGATCGATCTGTTGGAGCGCGGCAGCGACGAGGAGCGTCACCAGGTACGGGCCGTGCTGGAGGATGGAGCCTTCTCACGGGCAACATTCACTGAGCTGCGTGCGGCGCTGGAGCGGCATGGCTGCATCGAGGCCACGCGCCGCATGGCGGTCGAGCACGCCGAGATCGCGCGCGCGGTTGTGGAACGCTTTCCGCCAAGCCCGTACAAGGACGTGTTGATCGACTTGCCGGCGACAATCCTGTCGCGCGATCGCTGACCCTTTTGACCACGACCGACTGACACCAGGCGCTATGGGGAGGACTCACCGCGATGCTGCGGATCGAGCGGATGGAAGTCCAGGGTTTCAAGAGTTTCGTCGAAAAGGTAGTGATCGAGTTCCCGCACGGCATTACGGCCGTCGTGGGACCCAACGGATGCGGCAAGTCCAACATCGCCGACGCCATGCAGTGGGCACTGGGTGAGCAATCGGCCCGCGCGCTGCGCGGTGCTCGGATGGAAGACGTCATCTTCTCCGGTAGCGACAAACGTGGTCCGGGTGGGATGGCTGAAGTCACGCTGCATTTGGTCACGCGCGACGGCAGTTCGCTCGATGATGGCCGCACCCGTGTCTCGCTGACCCGCCGTCTCTATCGCACCGGTGACAGCGAGTACTTGGTCGACGGAGCGCGCTCACGACTGACCGACATCCGTCAGTTGTTGGAACAGATTCGCGCCGGGGCGCGGACGTACGCGATCATCGACCAAGCGCACGTCGCCTCGTTCGTGGTCAGCAAGCCGAAAGAGCGACGGCTATTCATCGAGGAAGCGGCCGGGATTGCGGGATACAAGGACCGCCGCCGCCAGGCCGACCTGAAGCTCGAAGCGACTCGCGCCAACCTGCTGCGCGTCGACGACATTCTTCGCGAGGTCGATCGTCAGCGTAAGCAGGTGCAACGGCAGGCGTCCTTGGCGCGCCGTGCGCGTCGCTTGGACGATGAGTTACGCGCGCTGCGGACCGTTTGGTATCGCCGCCGGGCGCAGCGCTTGACGATCGAGTCCGAAGAGTTGAGCGAGGTATTCGCGGTTGCGCAGCGTGAATCGGCGCACCTCGAGCGTGAGCGCGCGCGGTTGGCCGAGTTGTTTGGCGCGGCGCGCGTGCAACTCGAGCAGGCCCACAGCGAGCGCGCGCAGGCGGTCGATGCGGCCCACCGTGCGCGGCTGGATGAAGAGCGACTGGCCCGAGAGATCGAAGCCGGCCTGACGCGTGCACAACTGCTGGAGGATGAGGCCGGGCGTCAAGAAGGGGAAGAACAGCGCCTGGAAGAACATCAACAGCGCAGCGCCGATGAACGCGAGCATCTGGTTCAAGGGTTGGCGCTGTTGGTAGAACAGCGCGAAGCGGCCGCTGCGGTTCAACTCGCAGCGCAGCAAGGCGCCGATCGGGAACGTCAGAAACTGAAAGAGTTGCAGGAGGCGGGCGCCGCGGCGGAGCGCGAGCTGTATGAAGCGCTGCACCAACGCGCCGATGCCAGCGCACGGTTGTCTGCCGTGCGTGAAGTGGTCGAGCGCGAGACGCATCGATTGGCCGAAGCCGAGGCGGCTGGTCGCAAGTTGGAAGGACAGCGCGATGAAGCTCACTCCGCGGCGCAGCACGCGTCGGAGTCGCTGACACGCAGCGGTGCCGAGACCGACAGACTGGCGATCGTGGTTCAAACCGCGCGCGCAGCCGAAGATGCAGCGCAGGCCGCGCTCGAAGCGGCCCGCGCCCACGAAGCGCGCACCGCGGCTGAGTTGGGTTCTCGTTCGGGTGAGAAATCGGCGCTCGATTCGCTCGACATGCGACTGGCCGGTGCCGACGCCACCCGGGACGTGTTGGAGCGCGGTGTTCGCTCGCGCGGGCTGGTGGCCGATCTGTTGAGCGCCCCGCGTGAGTTCGAGAGAGCCGCCGAGTCGTATTTGGCTCCGTTGTTGCCCACGATCGTGGTCGACAGCGACGGCGAGGTGCGCAATGCGGCCGCGCTCGTCCCGTTGGGTCGTGTCTCGTTCCTGCCGTTGGATTCGCCGTCGGTCAGGGCGATCGCGCCGACGATCCCGACGGAGTTGCGCCAAGACCACCGTGTCCGCGGCACGCTGTTGGGCGCGCTGTCGGCGAGGGGCGATCACGGCGCGGCGGTGGCGCATCGTCTCGATGATGCGGTGCTGGTCGATACGCTCGATACCGCACTCGACCTTCATCGCAAATTCCCCGCGTTTTCGTTCTTGGCGCTCGATGGACACGCGGTCGACTCGAGCGGTGTGGTAACGCTCAACGGCAGCGGCGCATCGACGCAAGATGGGTTGTTGGCACGAGCACGCCGGCGCGATGAGTTGGCCTCCGAGGTGGCGGTTTTGGAGGCGACGTTGGCCGCGGCGTCGGCGTTGTTGGCGCAATCGCGCGATCGATTGCTGCTCTCTGGGCAAGAGCGCCGTCATGCCGAGGAGTCCTTGGCGGAATCTCGCCGCGCGTTTTCAACCGCACGCTTGGCGACCGAGCAGGCTGAGCGCGAATTGGCTCGACTGGATCGCGAAATCGGTTTGGCAGCCAGCATGCGCGAAATGGCGCAGCGTGCGCACGACGAAGCGATCGGCCGCACCGAGTTGTTGGAGTCGCAGCTCGGGCAACTCGAGCATCGCGTCACCGCGCTGCGATCGACGCTCGATGCTCGACGCGCCGAGATCGTGCAGCAAGAAGACGCGGCTCGCGCCTCCGCCGAGGCGTTTGCCGGCAGCACGTCGGAGTTGCGCGCCTTGGACGAGCGCCGACTCGCGATGGATCGCGATCGCGAGCGAATCGATCGTGACTTGCGCGATCTGGATGAGCGTCGCGGCCGCGGACAAGAGCTGCGCGGCCAAGCGATGGCCGATGCTGGCGTACTGCGCGAACGCGCCGAACAGAGCAAGGCGGAACAAGACCGGCTCGCCGCAGCTCGAGCACTCAACGAGTTTCAAGCCCAACAACACGCGCGCCACGTCGACGAAGTTACCGCACGCGTGCGTGAGGCAGAACGGCGCGTCTCGATGGCGAGCGAGCTGTGGGAGGAGGCGCGTGCGCGACGCGAGTCGGCTGGCTTGGGCGCCGAGCGTGCACGAATCGAGCGCGAGCATGTCTTCACAGACTGCTATCAGGCGATGGGAGTTTCACCCCAAGAACTCCCGGCAGAACTGCCGGCCGGCGACTTCGAGCCGGTTCCTTGGGACGATGACACATCGCTGCAGGACCGGATTCAGCAAGCGCGCGACAAGCGTGAACGTGTCGGCCCCGTCAACCTGCTTGCCGAACAGGAGTTTACCGAGCTGAACGCGCGCTTCGAGGAACTCGACGGTCAGAAAGCCGACCTCGAGTCGACGATGGAGGAACTGCGCAGTTCGATCAAGAAGATGGACCGGGAATGCCGCGAGCGATTCCTCGATGCCTTCACCAGTATCCGCCGATATTTCCGCGAGCAGTTTGCGATCTTGTTTCGTGGCGGTCGAGCCGACTTGGTCCTGGAGGACGAAGAGAATCCACTCGAAGCCGGCATCGAGATCATCTGCCAACCGCCGGGGAAGAAGCTCCAATCGGTCTCCTTGATGTCGGGTGGTGAAAAGGCGTTGGCGGCGACCGCCGTTCTGTTCGCGATCTTCAAGTTCCAGCCGCCGCCGTTCTGTTTGCTGGACGAGGTCGATGCGCCGCTGGATGAAGCCAATGTCGGCCGGTTTGCGGATGCGATCCGAGGCTTCACCGAAGGGACGCAATTCATTCTGATCACGCACAACAAGCGCTCGATGGAAATGGCCGACTTGCTCTACGGCGTCACCATGCCCGAGCCGGGTGTGAGCCGCTTGGTCTCGATGACCCTCGACTGAGTCGCTGGGCGGGCCCTGACCCATCTTGGCCCGCCCCTACACTAATTCGCGCCAAGGCCGATATTCCCTCCGACCGACTGCGGAGGGTGGTGCATGTATTTGGACCGGCTGGGCGGCCTGACCTGGGTGGAACTGGTCCTGGCTGTGGGATTGACGGCAGCAACCGGGGCCACGATCGCCGGAACGCCGGCGACCCAAGCACTGCTCTTTGCGGGGCTCGCGACCCTGGCGGTGGGTGTCTATATCGGGTGGGTGAAGGGACCGACAGCGCTGCCGCCGGCCGCGACAGAAGCGCAAGAGCCGGCACCTGTCTCGACCGAGGCTGCTCGTCTGTCACGACTGCTTCAGAGTGCCGATGCCGAGCTGCGCCACGCCATGCAGCGACTTGGCGCGGCCGAGGCTTCGGCGCTCGAACATGGTCGAGTCCTACAGGACATCGGGAACCTGGTTCTGCCGCGACTGCAACGTGCGGAACGGGAAGTCCAAGCACTCTTGGATGCGCGTGGTGCCGACAGCGATCCAACGACCAGTCTTGCCGAGCGGCGCGGCTACGGCGGCCAGGCGCTGAGCACACTGCGTGAGACCGAGCACCTGATGCAGGCGCTCCTCACGCTGGGGCGAGCCGAGGCCGAAACCCAGCCGCTGCGGCCGGAGCGCCTCGACCTTCGCAAGTCGCTCAGCACGCTGATGGCAGAGCGCGGTGATCTGCGAGTTGGGCTCGCCGTACCGACACTCTTGTACTGCGATCGTGGACTGTTCATTGCGCTGATCGAGCAACTACTAATCCAAGCGGAGAGTGCGCAACTCCGACCGACTCTCGTTGTCGATGCCGAGCCGCGGCGCGGGGACATGGTGCTGCTGACGATTCAATGCAGCGCCGGACACCACGATCGAGCCGAACTTGCAGAAGCGGTGCGAAGTGGCGATGCGATGCGCGCCGCCGCCGTGCTGCTGCGCGAATCAGGCGGTGAAGCCTCGCTGGCGTTGCCGTTGGCGCTGCATGCCGCGGCTCGCTTGGGGGCCAAGTGCCTGTGGCAAGTCGATCCTTCGACATCGACGACGGTGCTGTCGCTTTCGATCTTGATGACCGTGGCCCCCGATCGGCGACTCTCCGAGCGCCCGATGGTGTTGGCCGACCTCGGGCTGAAACAGCACACCTCCGGCTGATGCCACGAGCGAGGCGGCCGCGTATCCTCCTCGCCCGTGAACTTGACCGCACCACCCGCCTCGCCGCCGCCGCTCGGACGGATCGTCTTGATCGCGATCTTCCTGATCGCGCTGTTGGCTCGACTTGCCGTGGTTTGGCAAAGCAGCAGCCTCGACTACCACCGCTACTTGGTTCTCGATGCCGCCACATATCACCGCATCGCGATCGAGGGCGATCCCCGTGGTCCATTCTGGCAACCACCGCTCTATCCCTGGTTCCTGCGTGGGATCTACGCTCTCGCGGGTGAACCTGATCCACGGGCCGCGCGGGTCGTGCAATCGCTGGGAGGGGCGCTCGTCGCGGTGTTGGTGTCGATCTGTGTCTCCCGCCTTGCGGCTCGCCGCTGGGCGATCGGGGCTGGTCTCGGAACGGCGCTCTATGGTCCATTGATCGCCTATGACACCGAGCTGTTGCCGGCCAGCCTGGCGGCGCTTCTTTCCACGCTGTTGCTCACGCTGCTGACAGCGCCACCCACGTCGTCGCCTCGTTGGATGCGCTGGCGGCTTCCGCTCGCTGGGTTGCTGTTGGGTGCGCTAGGACTGCTTCTTCCCGCATTCGCGTTCGCCGGGGCGTTGCTCTTGATTTGGTTGTGGCGCCTGGAAGGGTTTCGCCGGGCCCTCTTGGTAGCGACTCTTGCCGTCGTCGTGATTGCGCCGGTGACGATTCGCAACTGGCAACGCGAACCGGATCTGGTCGCGATCTCGTACAACGGCGGTGTCAACCTGTGGATCGGCAACAATCCGGACTACCCGCGGACCGTGGCGATTCGACCAGGGATCGAATGGGGGCATTTGGTCGAGCAACCACGCTGCGCGGGGGGAGCGCGCACGTCGGCACAGGAGTCGGCTTGGTTTTCCAAGCAGGTTCGTCGCTTTGCACGAGAGCACCCTGTCGACTTCGTGACCCAACTCGCCCGCAAGCTAGCGGCCAGCGTTTCGATCTACGAGATTGGACGCAATCGCGATGACTACGACGCACGGGAGGAATCGCTGCTCATGCGGTTGCTGCTGCAGCGCTGGGGCTGGCCCTTTTTGCTGTTGCTGCCACTGACGACCGCGGGAATTTGTGCCTCGCTGCGCCACCGCGCGCTGTCGTGGCCGGCGCTCTGTCTGACGTTGGGTGTCTTGCTCGCGGCGGTTCTGTTCTTTCCCTCGGCCCGTTATCGGATTCCGGCCTTGCCCGCAATGATCATTCTGGCGGCAGCCGGCTTGCCACGGGTTTCGAAACGCGATGGGCTCGTGGCAGCGGGCGCCTTGGTCCTCGGTTTGATTCCGGCGGGAATCCCGCCGATTCCACCCGCCGAAACGCTCTACGCAATCGGTATCGATCGCGATCAAGCCGGTGATTCCCAGGCCGCCTCCAGTTTCTACGAGCGCGCGCTGACACTGGCTCCCGATAACGCGGACCTGCACCTCGCCCTCGGGTTGGCACTGAGCAAACTCGGCCGCGAAGACGAGGGTCGCGCGCACCTGGAGCGTGCGGTCGTGTTGCAGCCGAACGCCGATGTGGCCTGGCAAGGCCTGGGCTTGTATTGGATGCGGCATCGCGATTGGGATCGAGCGCGGGCCGCCTTCGAGCGCGGGGTCGCGGCCGACCGATGCAATCAACGATTGAGGGCGTCGTTTGCAATGGCACTGATCGATCAGGGTTATCTGAACGAAGCGCGTCGGCAGTTGGATGAAGCGCGTCGCCTCTACCCAAAGCCCGATGGGAGGGTGGCTGAAGCGGAGCGGCGTCTGGATGCGATCATGCCGCGGAAGTAGGCCCTCGTCTCACATCGTGCTGAGAGGGTGCGATGGATCGTTCAGGTCAAGGCCTGTTTGGAGGATTTGCGGCGAAGGTATGGCGCCGGTCAGCACTTCGACGGTCAATAGCCATGTGTGGTTCGCCAGCGGGGCCGAGAAGGGAACGGTGAAATCCCGCGACCACGTGGCGCCTGGAGCGATCGTCACAGGTTGCTGCTGGTAGTAATCGAGCTCCCAAGACTCACTCCAGACGGTGGCATCACCATGCACGACCTGCGATGTGACGCTTTGAATCTGAAACCCGTGGGCCGAGCCGTTTTCGAGCGTGACATGGACTTGGCCTGAGTTTGCCGGTCCAGGTTCCCAACGGACGCTGATGTTGCCTACACCTGGCGAGGCGACGTCCGCCACTTCCAAGGGCATCACGCCGTGCAATACCAGCGCCGCTGCCGGGTAGAGCAGAAGCAGCGCACCGAGAATGATCAGTCGAACAAGCGATCGTCGTGGGTTGGCCATTGATGTACGTCAGTCTAATCGTTCAGGGAGGGGAGCGGCGAAACGTTGTCGACTCGCACTAAAATCACCGACATGGCAATCACAATTGGATTGATGGGCTTTGGTCGAATCGGACGCAACCTGTTTCGTATCCTCGAGCAGGACCGCCGATTCAAGGTTGGTGCGATTAGCGACATCGCCGATCCTGAGGCGCTGTTGTACCTGCTCCGATACGACACATTGCTGGGTCGATACCCCGCTCGTGCAACGTTGGAGTCGGGTCATCTGGTCACACCGAAAACTCGTATCCCGGTCCTCAACGGCCGCGACCCCGGCGATGTCGATTGGGCTGCTCACGGTGTCGACTATGTGGTCGAAGCGACGGGCAAAACCCGGAGTCGCGCCGAGATGGCACGTCACCTGGAGCGCGGCGCCTCGCGTGTCGTGATGTGTGCGCCACCGAAGGACCCGCCCGACCTCTCGGTCGTCTACGGAATCAATCATGCCGCGTTGCGGCCCGAGCATCGTGTGGTCAGCAATGCATCGTGCACAGCGCACGCGGCGGCTCCGGTACTCGCAGCGTTGGATTCGGCCTTCGGGATCGAGCGCGCCTATGTCTCCTCGGTCCACGCCTACACCAGCGTCGCCCGACTGGCCGATGTCCCCGCCGGCGATTTGCGAATGTCACGCGCCGCCGCCGAGAACATCATCCCCTCGGAGACCAAGGTGGTTTCATTGCTCGGAGAGGTGCTGCCTGGCCTGAAAGGGAAAGTCGACGCAGCCGCGATTCAGGTGCCGGTGCAGAACGGATCGTTGGTCGATATGACCCTGTGGTTGCAGCGCGGGGCTTCCAAGGACGAAATCAACGCCGCCGTAAAGCTGGCAGCGGAAACACGCTTTGCCGGAATTCTGGAGTATCTGGAAGATCCGATCGTCTCCAGCGACGTGGCCCGATCGCCGTACTCATCGACCTTCGATGCGCTGGCCACGATGACGTTGGGTGAGCGGATGGTGAAGACCATGGCCTGGTTCGATAACAGTTGGGGCTACGCACATCGGGTGCTCGATTTGCTCGCCGCGCTGGCTCCGCTCGATGGAAAGGAGGCGGCGTGATTCGCGTCGCGATCAACGGGTTTGGCCGGATCGGCCGCGCGGTCTATCGCATCGTCAGCAAGCGCGACGACATCGAGGTCGTGGCGGTCAACGACCTCTTC
>CAZAHQ010000145.1:0-8716 GCA_964484415.1 uncultured Acidobacteriota bacterium
ATCTGAGCCAGGTGTTCTTCATCTGCACGGCGAACGTCCTGGACACGATCCCACCTGCACTTCGCGATCGCATGGAAGTCTTGTCGTTGCCTGGCTACACCGAAGAAGAAAAGCTTACGATCGCCAAGCAGCATTTGATTCCACGGCAGATCGAAGCCAACGGCTTGAAACCCGAAGACCTGGATCTTTCCGACGAGTCGGTGCGGCGAGTGATTGCCGACTACACGCGCGAGGCCGGCCTGCGCAATCTTGAGCGCGAGATCGCGAGCCTGTGCCGCAAGGTGGTGCGCCGCTTGGTCGAACTGGAAGCCGATACCGGTTCGGCGACACCTTTGGCGGTCACGCCAGAGGATGTGAGCAAGATGCTCGGTCCGGCAAAGTTCTATCGCGAGGTGATCGAACGTGCCGACCGGCCGGGTGTCGCGATCGGACTGGCCTGGACTCAGGCCGGAGGAGACATCCTGTTCATCGAAGCGACGCGAATGCCGGGGCGCGGCAAGATGATCATCACCGGAAGACTCGGTGAGGTCATGAAGGAGTCGGCGCAGGCTGCGTTGTCCTGGGTACGATCCAACGCCAGTCGATTCGGTATCGGTGGCGAGCAGTTCGAGAAGCATGACCTGCACGTTCATGTTCCGGCCGGCGCGATACCCAAGGACGGTCCATCAGCCGGGGTGACGCTCGCGGTCGCGCTCTTGTCCCTGCTAACGGGCCGCCCCACGCGACCGATGATGGCGATGACCGGTGAGATCACCTTGCGTGGGAAGGTTCTACCGGTCGGCGGTATCAAGGAGAAAGTGCTCGCAGCACGCCGGGCGGGGATCAACGAGGTCCTGCTCCCGACCCGCAACGAGAAAGACCTCGAGGACATTCAGCCCGAATTGAGGGAGTCGATGAAGTTCCACTTCATCGAGGAACTCGACGACGCGCTACGCCTGACCCTGGGCGATGATGTCGTGCGCGATGTGGTGGGGATCGAAGCTGCCGTCGACGTCGCGGGCCAGGTCGAAGTAATTGGCTCGACCAATCTGGAAGAACGCCCGAGCTGACCTAGCTGTCAGAACAAGAAAACGGCGGATCCGAGGATCCGCCGTCTTCTTTCGTATCGACGATCCGAGCGTTACTGAAAGGCGCTGGCTTCGTTGTCTTTCTTGTCGTTGTCGTCGGCCAAAAGTCCGAGCGCGATGATCCCGGCTCCGCCGAGTACCGGCACCAACCATGACGCCAGCTTCAGACCACTACCCGTCTTTGCTGCAGTCGCGGTTGTCGCCCCTTTGGCCGACTCCGACGACGCGATCGCGGTTTTTGGCGGCCGCCCCTCGATGATGCGAGCGACCCCGTCAGGGACTCGATCAAGGCCCGGAATGCGACGATCGGGCTCAGCCGACCACCACTCCGTGTCCTCGGGCTGAGGCGGTCCCAGTGACAGCGAGACCTCCTGCTTTTCCCCGGCCGGAGCGTTGATCACGCGGTTAGCGAGAAACAACCCGGTCGTATCGAGGACCGCCAGGTCGTAGTAGCCGAAGGGGAGCCCGGGGATCGTGTACTTGCCGTCCTTGTCGGAGGGTGCCGACTTGAACACCTGTTTGGTATCCAGGTGCACCGCGTAGACCTGGGCTCCTGCGACGGGCTGCCCGTTGGTCGCGGCTCGCACGGTTCCAGAGATGACAACGCTCCCAGCCATTCCAGCGGCAGATGTCGCCGTCGAGGCGAGCGGACCGAAAATCAGCATACAGACCAGCAATATCGCGGCGCAGCGTCTCACGGATCCCTCTCTCGTCGTCATCAGCATCCCGTTTCCCCTCAGTGGCGGGCACGAGGCTCATTGGTTCGAACCGGATCCGACCATCGTCCCGGTGGGTCTCCGGTGAACGGGCGGCAGTCTCGCACGGGAAACCTAATGCAGCGACCCCCTCCAATCAAGCACCAGAACGAACAGAATCGGGAGCTTCTGGATCGAGCGCCCCTGAAATGACTACTGCCGAGGGCCGGTCGAGTAGTTCGAGCTGTCTCCGCTGGAGAGGGCGATCAGTCCTGCGACGATCGCCGCACCCCCCGCGACCAGTACCGCAACCCCCTTGCCGGTCGAGAACCAGGCCATTCCAGAAGGTCCGGTTTTCTCCTCGAGTCGGGCGATGCCTGCAACCGGTATGGAAGTTCCAGGAAGATTGGCCCCCTCCTTCAGCCCCAGTCCCAGGTCCTCCGGCAAGAACGGACTCACCTCGAAGTTGGCCTTGAGCTTCTGCCGAGGGGGGAGAGTCAGGATCCGATTGGCGGCGTAGCTCTTGCCACCGAATTCGAAGGTCACGAGGTAGTGGCCGTAGGGGAGTTTCTCGAGCGAGTAGTCACCACCTGCGCCCGTGGTCCCTTTCACCTGGGTTCCCTCCGACTCCATTAGGCGAAGGACTACCGCGGCCCCAGCGACCGGTTTCCCCGCTGGGTCGCGCAGGGATCCGCTGAGCTTGGATGTCCCGCCTATCGCGGCCACCGAGGGTGTGGGGGAGAGCATCGCTGCCACAAGGGCGACGCCAACGACATGTCGGACGGCGGATCGGCGACGGAACTGGAGGATCGACATGCGCCGGATGCTACACGAACCGCCGCGACGCGCCTATTCCGGCAGACGACCGAGTTCCAGATCGCTGAGCCGCTTCTTGATGTGGTCGGCGGTTGGGTCGTAGGTCAGTGCCTTCCGATACGCCTGTGCTGCTCCGGCAAAATCATCGGTGTGCGCGAGCGCATCGCCGAGCATGCAGTACAAGTACGACTCCCCCCCGTCGGTTCGAGTCCGAGGTAGGTCGATCAATCTTACGATCGCCCGTCTTACGGCTGGCCAGTCTCGGCGTGCCAGACCGATCTCCATCTCGAACAACTTCTTGGACGCCTCGTCCTTGATTCCCGCAAGTTCCCTGGAGGCCTCGTCCCATCGCTTGGCTGAGAGCAAATCGCGCACGATCCAGATGCGCGTGTAGTCCTGCAAGGCGGGGCTCGCCAGCACACCCGGCTCAGCCAGGCAGCCCTGCAGGAAAGCGATCGCTGAGATGCCGTGAGCGTGATCCAGAATCTGTCTTATCTCTCCTCCGGCAAAACAGTGGCTCGGAGATGGCTTGATCTCCGCAGGGACGATCGACCCCGCGATCTCCATGTCCCCCGCTTCTATCACCAACTGCAATACCCGCTGAAATGCAGTGGAGTAGGGCATGAAGCGAGTCGCCAATGGCCCAGGAGGAAAGCCGGCCCGATAGAGATCCTCGACGATTCCGGGCGCTAACTCGGAATTGAGCGAGCAGACCGCGTCTGCGTCCTCGAGTGCACGATCCGGCTGTCCGAGGCTTAGTTCTATCGCGATCAAGGGATACCGCACCAGGTTGGTATTCCAGGCGTCGACTCGGCGTGCCCGATCGGCAGCACGCGCGACCTCAGCTCTGACAGTTTCAGCACCGATAACAGGAGAAATCACACCTGCATCGGACGCGGCCAGCAGAAGCCGCGCGTATCGGATCGAGTAGGGTCCCGACAACGGACGCCGCCGCTGCACGTCGGCGTTGATCGCGAGTGCGTTGCAGAGTAACTGGGGGCTGGATTCCGTCCGGGACCGCTCTGCCAGCCGAATCACTTCCCGATACTCGCGTTCAGCGAGCTTCGGCCACGTGGGCGACATTCCCAGCGGCTCCCAGTAGGCAAGGCCGTAGCAAGCGGATAGCGGTGCCAGAATAAGTGCGCCTGCGAGGAGCCAACGCGAGGCCGCGGAAGTCTTGACCGAACCCACC
The DNA here is from genome assembly GCA_964484415.1 of uncultured Acidobacteriota bacterium. Classification (GTDB taxonomy): domain Bacteria; phylum Acidobacteriota; class Polarisedimenticolia; order J045; family J045; genus JANNUT01. Next base: position 3,771 of record CAZAHQ010000145.1, read on the forward strand.
GGTCTTGGAAGATGAAGGCCTGCAAGCAAAGCGACCAAGAGCAACAAACTCGGGATCCGCAGCGGGAAATCAACGGCTTCGTGCAGTGCCACAGCACCGAGCGCTACCCAAATCGGCAAATTCCAAGTTGCGCCGGTTCGCTTGCGCGCTGAGATCACGCGCGCTGCAACCGCGATGACAGGCACGACCGCCAGCCCGAGCCCGATCAGTCCTGTTTCCACCAGCACCTGCAAATAGTCGTTGTGCGCTTCCTGGTAGCGAACCTGCATTGGAGCGGGTCTGTAGAACGTGAAGGTCTGACCGAAAGTCCCGGCACCTGTGCCGAAGATCGGATATCGCGCGACGATGTCGGCGCAGAGCCGAAGAACGGCACCGCGGCTCTGTGGATCGCTCCAGTCTGCGCCGACGATCGCCGCTCGCTCGTAGAGCGCCGGTACTGCCACCCACAACGCAGGTACCGCAATCAAGAGACCGAGTCCAACGGACACCAGCCGAATCGTCCGACTTGCACCGCGCCACAACCACGCAACGCCGGAGAGCACCACAAGTATTCCAAGCGCCAGTCCTGCCCGAGACTTGCTCGCGGCCAATCCCGCGACAAGGCCCGCGAAGATCGCGACCAACGTGACCCGGCGCGCGTCGGCGCGACTCGTATCGATTCCGGTCCGTGGTTCGGTCGTCCGCGCCAGCACGAGCACAGAGCCGATCGAGAGGTAGATCAGCATCGCGAAGTGATTGCGGTTGATGAGCGTGCCTGTGGCGCTGTCCTTGTAGGCTTCTTTTTCGTACCACAGCACCATCGGCGAACTCGAGAGCCATTGAGCCAGGCCATAGACCGCTTCCGCAGCCCCGAACAATGCGAGCATCCAAAGCAGAGTGATCCGCCTTCCTTCCGCCCGCTCGCCACTTGAACTGGCAGCCCAAAAGACCATCAACGCAGCCACGATTTGAAACAGAAACTGCCATGAGTCCGCACTGTCGAGAGTCAGTGGGCGGAACGTCGACACTCTGTCTGGGATGACGCCGGAGCAGCCAAGCATCGCTCCCGGCCAAGCACTGCTCCAGACGCGAGCCGACTCAGGATTGATCAGTTGTAGGACAGTGCTCGGTATCGGGATGAGAGACAACACGATCCAGATCGGGAATCCTGCCAGCACCCAATACCATCGTCGCCCGATGGAAGGTCCGTCTTTGCCGGTCGCGACCACCCCCACGCTGGCGAGAATCGTCACAGCAAAGAGGAGATACCTGACCTCGTCTTCGACAGCGCCGAACCAGATCGTGGCAACAAAGACCGAGAACACGATTGCCCAAAAGCACACCGCACCGATTCGCTCTCGGCTCACGGCACGGCGCTCCCTGGCTCAAGACGAGCAGTCGTGGTCAGGCCTTACTACCGCTAGCCGCGCGCGGCTCTTGGTCGCCATCGGCTGGCTGCGAGTACCCATAGCGGTAGTAACGATACTGATACGGCACGTGGTCTGTGTGTACAGCGTTGAGAACGACCCCGAGGAAATTGACTCGGCCAGCGATCAGCTTCTCGCGGCCGAGCCTGCCGGCGTCGCGAGACGTGAAAGCTGACTTGAGCACCATGACCGTGCCGTCGGTGTGACGTCCGATCAACAGGGGATCGACCACAGAGAGCACGGGAGGCGAGTCGTAGATGATGTGATCGAGGTCCTCGCGAGCGCGAAGGGTCAGAACGAGTTCCTTGAATCGTTCCGAATCGAGCAACTCGGCTGGATTGGGCGGGATCGGCCCGGCCGGAATGATCGACAGGCGCTCGATATTCGATGCCTGCACCAGCGCCGGCAAATCCGACAGGCCGGTAAGAAACGTGCTCACGCCCCGGCTCGGGGAGACGCGGATCACATGATGGCAACGCGGTCTGCGCAGGTCGGTGTCCACCAGCAATACGCGGCGTCCCATCTGGGCCAAGGCGATCGCGAGGTTGATGGCAGTCGTCGTTTTCCCTTCGCCGGGCTGACAGGACGTTATGCACAGATCTCGCGGTGGGTGTCCGGGCGTAGCGAGCAGCACGGCAGTACGAAGCTCTCGATACGCTTCGCTGATCGGCGACAGCGGTTGCTGGGCGGTGATCAGCGCAGGATCGGTCTGCGGGACCGATTCCTCTGGCCCTGCTTTTGCCTTCTTCTTTGCCAGCACGTGTTCCGGAATCATCCCCAGCACAGCGACATTCAGGATGTTGCGCACGTCGTCCGGCGTCTTCAGCGTGTTGTCGATGTACTCCATCAAGACCGCGCCGCCGATCCCGAGGAACAACCCGAATAGCAGCCCCAGCAGCGTGTTGGTCTTCTTTTTCGGTTTGAATATCACATCGGACGGGACGGCGCTGTCGACGACGCGCACGTTGTGGGCCGTGTCACCCAGACTCCCTGCCTGCTCGATCTCACTTTGCTTTTGCAGCAAATCTGTCAGAGCGTCCCGTTTCTGCTTGATGATCGCCTGACGTTCCATGTACTCGACGACGTCGGTCTTGAACTTTCCGACCCGGGCGGTGGAGTCCTGATAGAGATGCTCGAGTTCTGCAACCTGTCGCGTGGAGTCGTTGTATTCACGCCGTGCGGCATCGATGGTCCGGCGCCCGATCGAATCGATTTCGCGCTTGAGTGCATCGCGCGCGGCATCGAGGTTCGCACGCACCTCACGAACCTTCTGATTCTCCGAGCCCAAGGTCGCCGTCAGTTCGCCGTATTCGCGCTCTTTCTCACCGATCTTCTGCTTCAACTCGGAAACGACGGGGCTCTCGCGAACCTGATCGAGTGACTCCGCCGAGGAATTTAGTATCGAGTTCAGCTTTGCCCGGCGCTTGGCAAGTTCAGTCTCTGCGATCGTCTTTTCGCTGCGCAGTTGCTCGAGATCCTTGATGGCGACATCGGTCATGTCGCCTGCGACGATCCCTTTCTCCTGTCCGTACTGGTTGAGTTTTTCCTGCTTGTCGGCGATCTCTTCACGCAGTTTTGCCGTCTGTTGGAGGAAGAAATCCGCGGCCTGCTTGGCGATCACGTTCTTGGTGCTCAACGTCCAGGAGATGTACGACTCGGCGACGGCGTTGGCGACGTCGGCCGCAAACTTGCGGTCTCGGTGGACGTACGAAATGTCGACGAGGTGGCTGTCTCTTACCGGAACCACCGCTAGGCCACCGCGCAACAACGCCAACCAGTGCTTATAAGGATCTTGCTCTTCGTCCGCAGCGACTTGGCTACGCGTGATGAACCGCTTGAATTTCGATAGCGCCGACTCGGGGCCTGCAGCGGCACGGGTTTCACCCTCGACGCCGAACTCGCTCGGGTCCCGGTCGAGTAGGCGGAGTTGATCGACCACGCCCCGGAGCACGTTGTCCGAGCCGATGATCCGGTACTGAGTGTTGTAGAAGTTTTGATAGTCCAACCAACTCGGTTCGGAAGAACTGAGGTCCTGTTTCAACAATCGAACGCCCTGCCGCTCGATCAGGATTTGGCAACTCGACTGGTAGACGGGGGTCGCCAGAAAACTCGACACCAGCGCTGCCACTGTCGTGACGAGCGCGCAGACGTAGATCATCCAACGTCGGCGTTGAAGGATCTGCCAATAGTCGCGGAGATTGAATTCCTGATTACGCGGCTGTTCCTGGTTCATCGGTTCGCGTTCTCCGTAATTGGTGCGGCTTAGAAGAACGAAGCCGGAACCACCACAATGTCGTTTCCCTTGAGGACGAGGTCGTCCTCCATCCCGCGCTTCACCCGCTTGAGATTTACCTTGAAGACCTCCTGGGTGCCATCAGGATATCGTCTTAGGACTTTCACCTTGCTTTCGTTCGCGCGTTCTGAAGCGCCTCCGGCGGATGTCACAGCCCTCAACACGGTCACCGGTTCGTCTCGCGAGAACTTCTGGGCCCCGGCATTCCGGACCTCGCCATTGACATAGACCACGAAGTCTTGTTCGTAAGGGACAGTTATCACGTCACCCGGTTGCATCGGGACGTTTGAACGTTGGTCGCCTTCATAGAGCTCAGTGGCATCGATCTCCACTCGTCCTTCGTCCGACGCGTACTGGCGGTCGATCAAAATCCTTCGTCCTGCTCGATCGCTCAACCCACCCGCTTCGGCTAGAACTTCCACCAAGGTCTTGTTCCCGAGCAGCACCACAGGTCCAGGTCGGTTCACCGCCCCATTGACCAACACACGGCGCGATACGTACTCCTCGATATTCACCGAGACCTGCGGTTCTTTGACCAACTGACGCTCACGCAGCATCTGCGCGAGACTCTCCTCGGCCTGCTGCGTGGTCAAACCGCCAAGTGTGATCTCCCCCAACAGCGGCAGGGAGATCTTGCCGTCCCTGGAAACGACGCGCGTGGTTTCGAGTTCTTTCATTTCAAACACGTCGATTCGAATCTTGTCGAACGCCCCGATCACGTAGTCTGCATCGTCGGGCAGCGAACTCCCTGGAGAACTCAGCGCGGATGTGGGCTTCGCCTTGTCGGCTCCAGTCGCCGAGAGACTAGGGAGTGATCCGACGGCGAGCAGGAGACAAACAGCACCCAACGCAGAAAATGTCGACGTCTTCATGATCCAATCTCCGAGAGTTTCAAAAAGTGTAACTACCTGCTGTCGTGACGAAAGTCTGATCGTCGATCGCGAGCAAGTCGTTTGAGTCACGAGTGCGTTTGCCGAGACGCAGTCCGATTTCGAATCCGCCCGTCAACCGAAACAACACGCCGCCGTAAACAGTCGTGATGTCGTCACGGCGAAGCCCGCGCTTCCAGGTCAGGACAGCGCTGGTTGCGCCATCACAGGTGCCGCCACCCTCGCCAATCGCCACAACCAGGCAGGAAGTCTCCGGGTAGCTCAGCCCTTCCTTGGACCATCCGGCTTGAACGCCCCAGCGGCTGCCGAGAAACCAATCGACGGCAACGCTTCGATTCTTCGTCTCGTAATAGAGGT
>CAZAHQ010000146.1:0-8688 GCA_964484415.1 uncultured Acidobacteriota bacterium
ATCGCTTGGCGAATCCACCACGTGGCGTAGGTCGAGAACTTGTAGCCGCGCTTGTATTCGAACTTATCGACCGCCTTCATCAAGCCGATGTTGCCTTCCTGGATCAAGTCCAGAAACTGCAAACCGCGGTTGGTGTACTTCTTGGCGATTGACACCACCAAGCGCAAGTTGGCCTCGATCAGGTCTTTCTTGGCCTGCTGCGCCTCGGCTTCACCTTGCTGGATGTCACGAGCTAGTTGTTGAAGCAGCGACGCGGTGGTTTTCATTTCGACTTCAATGATTTGAATCTCTTCGCGAGCGTCGTCGATCTTGCGGCGCAGTTCCTTGCGCATGTTGGGATCTTGTGCCGACTTCAGCCGGTGCTTGAGATCGTTCTCGATGCGCGTATGACGTTGCGTCTTGAAATGCGCCTGCTTGACCTCGCCAGCCAGACGGTCGATGTAGTGCTGCGAGAGCCCCACGGACTGAATCGACTTGGCGATGTCATCGAGCAAATCGCTTTTGGCCCTGACGGCTTCGCCGTGCGCTTTCGAGCCCTCTTTCAAGCGCTCGATGCGTGCCTCGGCAGCCTCCAGTTCACCCGCGAACTTCTTGATCTTCACGACGCGCTTCATGGCTTGGGCCACTTTGCGCTTGATGAGTTCCTCGCGCGGAAGATTGCCCCCCTTGCCGCCGACGGCTTCTTCGGAGATGTCGAACATCTCCTCCACAGATTTGGGGTGGCTCTTGAGTCTGTCCGGTATGCCGAGGATTTCACCCAAACCGAAGCGGCTGCGCGAGAGCGCGCGCAACACCTTCAGTTCGCCTTCTTCGATTCGCTTGGCGATGGTGACTTCGCCTTCGCGCGTGAGCAGCGGCACGGTGCCCATTTCGCGCAGGTACATTCGCACCGGATCGTTGGTGCGTTCCTGCTCGAGCGGCGGTGCCGGCTCTCCCTTGCGTTGGCGCTTACTTTCTTTCAACGCGGCGAGTTCGTTGTCGTCGGACTCGGCTTCTTCCGCGTCGATCACATCGATGTCGCGAGCTCGGAGCAGTTCGATAACCTCTTCGTACTCGGCCAGATCCTGAAGCAACTCCTCGGGGAGCTGCTCTTGGATTTCTTGGCGAGTCAGAGAGCCTCGCTCCTTGCCCAGCGCGAGAAGGCCCTTGACCTCCTCGTACTTCTCGTCGATCCGCAAGATCCTGTCTCCTCACGTCACCGGCACCCAGTTCGGTGACGCTTCGAATCGAGTTGCGCTCCATGGCCGGATCGCAGCCATGGGGTTGGGCAACTTCGACCCCTCGTTCCGACTCTCGTCGGTGTTCCGGCCGTTGCCGGCCCGGTATTTCATTGGGGCGGGCGGTCCCGCTCTCGAGTGGACCCCCGTTGCGTGAGGCTGCGGCCGTCCTGGCCATGGGCATTTGCCGCACACGTAGTCGGCTACCCGCCCCTGAAAATACCCGGCCCCGCATCGGTTGCCCACATCAAATAACTGCTTCTTCTCCCATTCCTCCTTTCGGATGGGGTGGCCGCTCCGGACTAACTGCCGGCGGCGCCTGCCTCAGCCGTTGAAGTTGCCTGCCTAGATCCAGCTTCGTTTGGAGCAGTCGGTCGGCTTCGACCGGGTCAGCCGAGGCACCCGCACGCGCGAGCGATTCGAGGCGCGCCTGCACGGCGCGCAATTCGGCTTCGATCTGAGTGACCTGCAAGGACGAGACCGCTTCGGCGGCCTCGCCCCAGGTCGGTTCGTCAGGCCGCGCGAACGCCAAAGCGACCAGCGGTGCGCGGTCCGACTCGGGGAGTTCTTCGGCCAGCCGGCGAAGTTCGCAGGCCTCGCCGCGTGCTTCGGCAGCGCGCCAACGATCGACGGCGAGCCGGGCCAAGTTGGTCAATGAGTCCATTGGAACTGCATCGAGCAGCGCTTCGCGCGTGGCATCGGGCGCGATGTGTGGCTGGGTCAGGAAGCGCAGCAGTGTGGCCTCCGCGGTCGACAACACCACGGTGGTACGACGCGACTGCAGCTTGTCGGCGGCGATGGACTTCTGCCGATGCTGGGCGGCGCGGCGCAACTCTTGGCGCATGATGCCGTCGTCAAATCCAAGGCCATCGGCAACGCGAGCGGCCGCTTCGGCGCGCGCTAGCTCGCTGCCAAGGTGCATCAGATGGCCGAGCACCATTTCCATCGCAGCGACGCGCCCTTCGAGTGACACCACGTCGAATGTGCGGCGCGCCTCGCGTACCAAATACGCGGGAAGATCGTCGGCCGCGGCGAGTGCTGCTTCCACCGCGGAGATGCCTCCTTGTCGGGCCAGATCATCGGGGTCCTTTCCGCCTGGTGTGGTGGCGATGCGCACCGCCAACCCTTCGGCCAAAAGCACCGGAAGCGCACGATGAACCGCACGGCGGCCGGCCTCGTCGGCATCGAGAAACAAGACGACCTGAGCAGCCCAGCGGCGGAGTAGTCGCGCGTGCGCTTGGCCCAACGCGGTGCCGCACACGGCAACCGCTTCGCCGATGCCGACGCGAGCCAAACTGATGGCATCGAAGTACCCCTCAACCACCACCGCGCGGCCGCGCGTGCGCATGACGTTTGAGGCGTCGTGCAAGCGATAGAGCGTTTTTCCCTTGTCGTAAACCGGAGTCTCCGGTCCGTTGATGTACTTGGGATCGGAACCGTCGATCGAGCGGCCCGCGAACGAGATGAGCCGACCCGATGAATCGCGAATCGGAAAAATCACGCGACCGCGGAACCGATCGTAGAAGCCGCGTCCCTCTTGACCCGGAACAACCAATCCCGCGTCGTTGAGTTCTTGGGGTTGGAAGCTGTGCTGACCCACCAAGTGCCGCAGCAACCCGTCCCAACTGTTGACCGAAAAGCCGAGACCGAGAGATTGGACAGCGTCAGCGTCATAGCCGCGTTCGGCCAGATAGCGGTGGGCCCCCTCACCCTCGGGTCCTTTGAGCTTGGCGACGAAAAACTCGTGGGCCAGTTGCAACGCTTTGAAGATTCGATCGCGCTGGCGCGTTTCGGCCGCCTCTTGCTCGCGATTGGGACCACGCGTCGGACGTTGGATTCCATGGCGGTCGGCCAAGAAATGCACCGCGTCGGCAAACTCCAGGCCGTGCACACCCATGACGAATTTGAAAACGTCGCCGCCGGCGCCGCAGCCGAAGCAGTAATAGAGGCCCTTGCCGGAGTCGACGTGGAAGCTAGGTGATCGCTCTTGATGAAAAGGACAAAGCCCTGTGAGGGACCGACCGGCGCGTCGAAGCTGGACCACCTCACCCACGACCTGGGCGAGATCGGCCACCTGTCGAACTGCTTCGGTGTATTCCGTGAACGTCTCGTGGGGCATCGGGCTCCACCGTTCCAATGAAGGAGCGGAAGGTCGTCCTGCAATCAGGCCCGTCTTGCGCAACCCCGCACCCGCGGGCCTGCGCCACCCCGTCCAGGGAACTCCCCTCACCCCCCGGTTCACACTTCAAATCAGTGGGGGGTAGTTCCTGTCGACAACCCCCGGCGAAGTTGGCGGAATGGTACTTTGAAGAGCCTTGCCACGCCACGCTTTTTCGCCTCGCATCCACTGCTAGGCAAAGGAGATCGGAGTGGCATGGTCGAAACCGAACGATTCGGGTGGGCGGTTTAACGATCTTTTTTCGCCCTTTCGGCGAGGATCGCTCGGGCGGCACAGGCCGCCCCAAAACCGTTGTCGATGTTGACCACACTCACGCCTCCGGCGCATGAGGTGAGCATTCCAAACAGTGCGGTGAGCCCACCCAGGGCTGCCCCGTACCCAACACTCGTGGGCACGCCGATGACCGGGCAGGAGACCAGCCCCGCGACCACCGATGGCAAGGCTCCCTCCATCCCTGCCACCACCACGATGCAACGCGCCTTACGCAATCGAGGCAGGTGATTGAGCAATCGATGCAGACCGGCAACCCCTACGTCATGGATCGTCTCGGCCTGAATCCCGAACGCTCGCGAGGTGACCACCGCTTCTTGCACCACGGGCAGGTCCGATGTTCCTGCGGAGACGACGAGAAGTCCGCGCTGAGGTTTCTTGATCGGTTTGGAGAGCCTCAGGAAGGTGCGCGCGACGGAATCGTGATCGCCATCGGGGTACGCGGTCGCGAGAGCATCGCCAAGCTCGGGCTCGAGGCGCGTGACCAAGACGGTGGATCGCTTCGATACCATGTGCGCGACAATCTGCTCGACTTGCTCCTTCGATTTACCCTGCGCGTAGATCACCTCGGGCATTCCACGACGCAACGAACGATGGTGATCGATCTGAGCAAAACCCAAATCGCCGGTCGCCAAGTGGGACAACTGCTCCAGTGCATCGGCAACTGTGATCTCGTTGCGTTGCAAGCGGCGCAACAGCCGGGTGGTCCGATCGCGGTCCAATTGCGCTCCTTTCCCGCTTCAGGTGCGGTTTTTCGCGGTCCTCAGGTTGACCGCACCGCGCGCCTCGGTTTATACAACGGGCGACTCGCGCGCGCTCGGGGGTTCGGGGGGCGCGGCAGTAGTCATTCATCGGTAGCGGCTATCGAGCCTGGATAGCGCGAGAAGGAGTGGGACATGAACAAGTCAGAGCTGATCGACAAGATCGCCAACGACGCAGGAATCACCAAAGCGGCAGCGCAACGCTCGATCGAATCGATGATCGAAGGTATCGGTGCGTCGTTGGGCAAAGATGAGCGCACAACGCTTGTCGGGTTCGGGACGTTCACGCTGTCCAAGCGCAAAGCGCGCACGGGGCGCAATCCGCAAACTGGGGCGACCATCGAGATTCCGGCCAAGAAGAGCGTTCGTTTCCGCGCCGGCAAGGAACTCGAGGAGTTGTTGAACCGCTAACAAAGCGCTCGGTCGCGGGGCACTCACTGATGCCCCGCGGTAGCCCTCTCGGCTGCCGCGACGTCAACATGGGTGTCATCGGTTTGGTCGCAGGCATATCAACATGGAAGCTTCTGCGCGTCGTTGGCTGATCGGGGTTGCTGTCGGATTTGGAGCGCTGCTGGCATTGACGTGCCTCGGCGTTTCGGTTTGCGGTGGCGTCGTCCTCTGGAACGCGATGAAGGGCGCCAAGATCGAGCCGCGAGAAACGCTGCTGGGTGGCACCGAGACCGCGTATCTCTCGGTTCGAATCGACATGAAGGAGCCGGGTCACGCCGCGCTCGTCAATTACGCTCAGGACAAAATGCAGCAGTTCCAGCGCGAGATCGCATCGCGCGATCCCAATCCGATCGTGCCGTGGCTGCAGTCGTTTCAAGGAGGTCGTCAGAAGCTCGCCGGACAGTTTCGGCTGGAGCTCTTGCGGTACCCGGGCAGCGAACAGGCGCCCGAATCTCAGACGATGGTGAGCGTCCAAGCCAGTCAGATGATGGGTATGTTCGGGATGATGGGGAAGTTCTTCTCGTACATCGGCAAGCAGGACCGCAACGCAAAGCAAGAGAACCTTCCGCGCGGGCCGCTGATCGTCACGCGCGATCGCGAAGGCAACGTGAACGGCTTTTCTTTCTCGAACGAACGCCTGCTGTTCGGCGATGCAATCGATGAGATGCGCCGCGTACTCCAGCGCAGCGTCGACACGCAATACACCGATATGCCGGTCGGGATGGAGGCGATGCGCTCGATGGTCAAGGGAGATGAGCAACCGTTCTTCGGCTTCACCCTCACGCCCGACGTCACGCTGCACTCCAGCGATGAAACGGGTGCTTGGCAGTACGTACGACTCGTGTCGGCCGCGGGGAACATCGTCGCTGTCGACACCGGAAGCGTGACGGCTTCGTTTCTTGTCGCCGATGCAACGGTCGAACCGGCGATCTTCGACGCGCTCGCAACCGCAGCGTTTCAGCGCTGGAACCTGACCTACACTCCCTCAGTGCCCGCCAGACGTGAGGGCGGTTCGGTGGTGGTGAGCGGCACCGTGACCGGGTTCAAGCAGGCAATCGACGGCTTCTTCGAGAAGATCATTCAACAGACGCGACTGCCCGACATCGACAAAGAAGTTGACGGGTCATCATCGTCACCGTAGTTGGTTTGTTGGGTGGCTATGGACGGCTTCGTATCAGTTTCCAATCAGAACGCGGAGTTGCTCGGCACCGCTGAGCATTGGGTCGAGCGCTAACGCTCGGCGGATCTGCGCCACGCCATCGTCGCGCCGGCCACGCATCAAGAGCAGTTGACCGTAGAGCGAGTGCGCTTCGGCCCAGTTGCCGTACAGGGCGAGTGCTCGTTGAAGCTGGACCTCGGCTTCGTCGAGCAGCGACTCGGGATTGGGCTGCGTTTGCGCTTTGTCCATCAACGCATGACCCAGGTTCAGATGGGCCTGCGGATTCTTCTCGTCGAGCTTGACCGCTTGTCGAAACAGAGCCAGTCCTTCGTCGAGCGCACCGGACGCCACGCGCAACGCGCCAAGGTTACTGGCAGCCAGTGCCTTGGAACGATCATTCGCTTCGGGGCGATCGAGCGCTTCGCTGTAAGCACGTGCGGCATCGGCGCCTCGTCCCACGGCTTCGAGCGCGGTGCCGAGTTGCAATCGCGGAAGCACCAAGTCGGGGTTTTGTTGTACGGCGCGTTGCCACAAGCGAACCGGATCGCGCCACAGCGCGATTCGCGGAGCGAGTGCTAGCACGAATACGACAGCGATGAGTGCTGCCAGCGTATGTCGCAGGCGCAGCGAGTCGCGAAGCGCATCCCACAGCGGCGCAACAATCAGCGCAACGCCGATGGTCGCAAAGTACGTGTATCGCTCAGCAACCGGTGTACGTGAGACAGCGGTGAGCGCCGGGAGCAATCCAACGGCGAGCCCTGCGCCGATCACGCTGAGCGGTGTGGCGATGGGCAAGCGCCACGCTTTGTACTTGACGCTCAGTGCAACACCAGTGATGAGCGCGACCAGTCCCACCGCCATGAAACCGGCACCGGGAAGCTGTTGCGCAAAGGGGGAGACCGGCCAAGGGAACGCAAGCTTGGCGACCAACCAGCCGAAGGCGCCGACAAGCGCTTGCAGCGGTGACGATACCAACGCGCTGCCGCCCGTTACCTTCGCCAATGCCGCCGACCGCAACACGAGATACACGGCAACCGCGCCTGTCATCGCGATCGCCGTGGGGCGGAGCTTGCTCTGGCGATACGCCATGACAAGAAGCGGTATCGCGACCGCGACGCCGGTTTCTTTCGAGAGCATCGAAAGCAAGACGCACACTGCCATCGGGATCAGTTGTTGGCGTGTTGCAAACCACAAGGCAAGCAGGGCAAACAGCCCCATCCACAAATCGGACCGGCCCGACATCCACACCACCGGTTCGGCGTGCAGCGGGTGCAAGGCAAAGCTGGCTGCGGCCGCGAGGGCCGCTGGGCGACTGGCGCCCCACGCGATCGCCAGCCACAACACCACGACCACCGATGCCGCGTGAATCAGAAGATTAGACGTGTGAAAGACGACCTCGCGTGCCGACTCACGCTCCGTTGCACTGGCCTGAGTACCGTAGACAAGCTGCGCGACGGCATCGTCGAACTTCCACGACGCAATCACCACCGGCCGATAGTAGTTGTCGGTGAATGCAGGAACCCCTGCTGGCGGGAAGAACGCGGACCCTACCGAAGGGAAGAACGGCAACTGTTGCTGGAGCACGACGCGATCGTCCCAGAAAAACGGCGCGCCGATAGCCGCGGAGTAGACGAGCAGCGCAACGATGAACACGAGCACTGTCAGGTGGCGGTCGCTCAGCTTCTGCATGTCGCCACTTTCTAACCTACTCGATGATCAAGATCTTGGCGCCGGTTTCCAGCGTGTCGCCTTCCTTGACACTCAGCTCCGTCACCTTGCCGGCTCGCGGAGCCTCCACCTCGTTCTCCATCTTCATCGCTTCGAGCACGATCAAGCCCTGCCCTTCGGCAACGGATTGACCTGCTTCGACCAATACCTTGAGCACACGACCTGGCATCACCGCCGTGATCTCCGCCGGCCCGGTTTGGCGCAGTCCGGCCCCTGCGACCGCCGCGAGCGGGTCGACCACCTTGATGGTGCGCGCGTAACTGCCGTGGCGAACCGTGAAGCTGCTCTTGCCGGCATCGCGAACGCTCACCTCGAACGACTGCCCGTTGATTAGCAGCGAGTAGAAGCTCTGCTCCAAGCGTACCGTATCGACTTCGAGCGCCTCGTTGCCAAGTTGTACGCGATACCCTCCCTCGACTTCCTTGACCTCGACGTCGTGCTCGTTCTCGCCATGAAACGCTTTGAACTTCATGCGCCACCCCGCATCATCCGGCGTCGACCTGCCGCTTTCCATTGCGACACCGCCGAACCGCTCGTCCCGACCTGGCTGCGTTGCGCATCCTCGATGCGCGTTCGGTAGGCGTGAATCGCGGCGGTCACCACGGCGACGCGCTCGATCCACGGATGCACCATCGGCTTGGTGAGGTCTTTGCCTTCATTAGCCAAGAAGCCGGTGTGTAGCTTCCCCGCTTGGAATCCAGGGTGCTTCATCAACTTGCGCAGGAAGGCGATGTTGGTGGTGATTCCATCCAGGCGATACTCCTCTAGCGCGCGCAGCATTCGTCGAATCGCTTGCTCGCGATCCGATCCGTAAGCGATTAGCTTAGAGATCATCGGGTCGTAGTCGATAGGGATGTTCATGCCAGCGACAACCGCGGAATCGTCGCGAATCCCGGGACCACCGGGCTTTCGCACCGCACTGAT
>CAZAHQ010000147.1:0-8600 GCA_964484415.1 uncultured Acidobacteriota bacterium
TACAGGGCCAGCGCGATCACCACGATCAGCACGTCGCGGAGCACGATCAAGAGTGTCAGCCAGGCCGGTACGTGCCAGCGCAGCTCGAACATCGGGAACGATCGGGGATGATCGGGCAACGACAGAATCACATACGTCACGATCATCATCAGCTTGTCGGCCGCCGGGTCCAGGATCATTCCCAACTGAGTCGACTGACCGAGCCGTCGCGCCGCGATCCCATCGAGGCGATCGGTGACTGCGGCACCGACGAACAGCCCGAACGCCAGACCGGTCTCACCCTCCAACAGCGAGAGCGCCACCGCCGGCACCGCAAACAGCCTCAGGAGCGTGAGCTGATTGGCCAAGGTCAGTTGCCTTAGGATCGGATCTAATCGAGCCATCTGTCCTCGTCATCGGATGCGCGCGGGCCCGCGAGCTTTCGAATCGCACCGGCCAAGCCCGGTCTGGCCCATGCCGGGGCCGGGCCCTAGATTCTAGTCCGGACGGTTGAGCTGAATGGAAACGATGACGCAAACCTCGGCTGGCCCCGAGCCCGCGACGACCTACCGGCTGGACGATCTGCTGCGCTTCATGGTGCAGCAGGGGGCCTCCGATCTGCACCTGCGGCCAATGCGCCCGCCGCTGCTTCGGCTCAAGGGAAAACTGATTCCGCTGAAGGGCGCACCGTTGCGTCCCGAAGAACTCGACCTGCTCCTGCGCGGCACCCTCACCTCCCGTCAGCTCGAGATTCTGGAGGAACGACTGTGCTGTGAGTTCGGGCATTCCGTGCCGGGACTCTCTCGCTTCCGCGGGACGATCTTCTACCAGCGAGGCACTCTCGGCGCCGTGTTCCGTCGCGTGCCGTTTCTCTTCCCGAGCCTGGACGAATGGGGGATGCCGGAGGTTCTCAAGGAACTGGCCGAGCTTCGGCAAGGGTTGGTGATCGTGACCGGCCCAACCGGATCTGGAAAGTCGAGCACGTTGGCGGCGATCCTCGGCGAGGTGATCCACAAGCGCCTCGTCCACATCGTGACGATCGAAGATCCGATCGAATTCGTGCTCAACGATGGGCTCGCTACGGTGACGCAGCGCGAGGTAGGTGCTGATACCCCCAACTTTGCTTCGGCACTTCGCAACGCTCTGCGGCAGGACCCCGACGTGATCATGGTCGGCGAGAATCGCGATCTGGAAACGATGGGCGTGACGCTCACCGCAGCCGAGACCGGCCATGTCGTTTTCACCACGCTGCACACCAACTCGGCCGCACAAACCATCGACCGCATCATCGATATGTTCCCAGCCGAGCAGCATCGCCAAGTGCGTCAACAGCTCGGGCAAGTGCTGAAGGCGGTGGTCTCTCTGCAACTGGTGGAGCGCGCCGACGGCAAAGGGATGGTGGCAGCGGTGGAGATCATGCGGGAGTCGCCGCGGATCTCGAAGCTGATCAAAGACGGGGCGATCCAGGAGCTGAACGAGGAGATCGAAAAGTCGGTCAGCTATCACCAGATGCAATCGACGAATCAATCGTTGGCAGCCCTGGTGATCCACGGCGTGATCACGCGCCAGACGGCGATGGAGATCTCGACCAACGCCGCCGACCTCGACCTGATGCTGCGCAAGTTCTTCTTCCCTGCCAAACGTCAGCCCGATGCGCCGGGCGAGGAGATCGACATGCCTTCCGACGCGGACTACTCGCGAGTACACAAACTCCTGGAGGTCGAGAAACTGTACGACGATCTGCAGGAACGCCATGGCTCCGAACTGACCGAACGCGATCAGCGCATTCGCGAGCTGACGCTGGAATTGAAAGCGCGCGCCGAAGCGGACCGCGAGGCCGAGCAGCGCGTGCGCACCGCCGAGGAAGAGCGTGAGCGCGCGACGCGCACGCTAGAAGCTCAGCGGATCGAGTTCGAAACGCAGATCCAGCGACTCCAGGCCCGCGTGCGGGAACTCCAAGCGGTCGGCACCGACCCGGGCTCGAATTCTCGAGGCGGTGGGCTGTTCCGGCGCTAGCTCACGGCGCCGTGAGGTCGCGCGGTGGACCAACGGTGGCGATCGCGTGCTTGAACACGAGTTGATCGGTCCCACCTTGATCGAGCACGATCGTGAACCTGTCGTGCCCCTTGATTCTCCCGATCAATCGCTTCCCCGACACGAGCCACACGGCCACCGGCTTGCCTTCGCGTTGGAAGCGGTTGAGCAGCGTCGATTGGAGATCGTGTTCTTCACTCATGGGGCGAGATTATAAGCCCAGCTGGCGAACGATCTGTTGGTGGGACGTTTCCAACAGTAGCGGGTCATCGGCATCGAGCCAACAGGTGTCGGGTTCGCTGCGAAACCAGGTCGACTGCCGCTTGGCATAGTGGCGCGTGTTGCGCTGTACGGTTTCGATCAAGGTTCCCAGAGAGCCGCGCGGGGTCGACGCCAACCATGCCGCGACCTCACGGTACCCGATCGCTCGAAGCGCGTTGTCTTCGGGCGCGAGGCCGACCCGGGCCAGCAGCCACTCTGTCTCGCTGACCAAGCCGGCGTCGAAGAACCGTGCGACCCGCTGATCGAGGGCGCGATACAACGTGGCCCGTTCGCGTTGAAGGCCGATTCGGATCACCCGAAACCGATCCGGCCCGCGCCATCCGCCATCCTGCATCAGCGACAGCGATCGGCCGTGCGTGACCCGCACCTCGAGAGCACGGATCAAGCGCTGCCGATCGCTCGGTCTCAAGCCTGACGCGGTCGCCGGATCGAGCCGGGTCAAGACACGGTGCAAACGCGGAACGCCGTGCCGGGCCGCGATCTGTTCCAGTCGCGCGCGCAGCGCAGGGTCGGTCGCCGGCGCTTCGACCAGGCCTTTGGTCAGCGCGCGCAGGTACATTCCTGTACCACCGACAACGATCGGGATTCTCCCCGCGGAGGCCGCCCAGGAGAGTTCCGCTTCGGCCAACCGCACCCATGTTCCGGCGTTGACATGTGTCGTCGCGGAGACCGCATCGACGAGCGCCCACTGGTGACGGCGTTCATCGCCGTGCGGTTTGGCGGTCGCAACGTTCAGATCGCGATAGATCTGAACTGCATCGCACGACAGCAGGTGACATCGCAGCCGATCGGCCAGCGCCGCTGCCAGCATCGTCTTGCCGGTGCCGGTGGCTCCGAAGATGGCGACGCTCGCCGGCCACGACGTGATCACAGCCACTACCCCCAGATCAAACGCGCTGCCGTCCACAACGCAACCAACGTCGTGAGCACGAGCAGTCCGCGATCGCTTTCCCTGACAGGGTGCAGACTCGGCCTACGGTTCATTGGTCAATACCGAACCGGGATAGTAATGGGCCAAGATCTCGCGATAGTCGCGGCCACGCAGCGCCATGCCGAAGGCACCGCTCTGACACATGCCGACACCGTGTCCCCACCCGCGACCTCGAAACACGGCGCGGCGAATGAACCCAGACTCGTCGCGTTGCAGCGACATCGTGAACAGGATTTCGGGCAGATCGAGCGCGCGACGAATGCGAAACCCTTCCACCACCGCATGACCGTCTGAACCATCGACTGCCAACTCAGCGACCCGGCCGGAGACACCACGGCGCACGATCGTCAGGTCTTTGAGTCTGCCGACTGGCGCAACCTTGTTGAGCGACTCTTCCAGCGCCGTCGATTCGCGCACTTCGGTCCAGCGATAGTTGGTGCCGCGCCGATCATCGCCGCGCCCCTGACGACGTTTCACCCCCAGCAACTCGAGCGTTGTTCCGTTGCCCAAGATCGCCACCTTGTCGCCGGGCAACAACGACACTTCGGCCACCCGATACCAGCCGGCTGCACTCTCCGCCAGGAGCAGCGGGCGGTTCGATCCCAATCGAAATTCGCGTTCGCCGCGCCCAACCTTCAAACGCAGGAGTCCGGGAGCGCCGCGAAGCACGGTGGCATCGACCAGCGGTGCAGCATCGTAAAGCTCGGCCAACCGCGCCAGGAGC
This sequence comes from uncultured Acidobacteriota bacterium, assembly GCA_964484415.1. GTDB lineage: Bacteria > Acidobacteriota > Polarisedimenticolia > J045 > J045 > JANNUT01. The sequence continues at coordinate 3,951 of CAZAHQ010000147.1, forward strand.
GCGACCGCCTCACCGCGCGATGGCGCTTCAGAGGGCCGAAGGCGACCCGATTGATCGAGCAACGGCAGGCCTCGTTCGAGCATCTCCGCAATCAACGGCCAATCGGCGTTCGCGATCGCGGCTCGATCGTCGCTCATCACCAGTACCCGCTCGTCCCCCGGCAGCAGAGAGTTCTGTGCGTCGGCCGTGATCGACGTCCACTCGCCGATCCAGCGCCAGAGCGAGAGCCGATCCGAAATCACGTCCAGGGCTCGAGGCGTGGGGCGACCCGCGCTCCTTGCCAGCGCTGCGGTCCATCGTTGCCAGTGGGCCGCATCGAGTGGACCGGCCCGCCATGTCGACTCCTCGGCTTCGATCGGCACGGTGTTGGCGGCAATCAAGAGCGCGCGGGAAAGGACTGACTTTCCTTCAGACGGCTCATCGCTGATCGAGGCCGGCAACGCGGCGCCGACCACGCGCGTCATGACACGTTCCAACTCACGATCCTCGGCGAAGCAGGGCACACCGCGCAGGTAGGTGCCGCGCCATTCTGGAAACACCACCTCGACGTCTTCGGTATGTCCGCCGCATGTCGCGGTGAAGAGCGCATTGATCGGTTCTCCGTTGAACGCCAACACCTGGCCTGCTGTTTCGCGCACCGCACGATCGGAGACGGGATGTTCGGCAGATGAACCCCCATACACCTGACAGCGAGGGGTATCGCAAACATCAAACCCTTCGGCTTGAAACTGACCCAGATTGGCCAAGGCATAGGTTCGGGCCGCGACCGCCTGTGCCTTCTGTGCATCCGGTTCAGGGAACAGGCCCGGTCCCAGCTCGAGCGGCACGACGCCGCGCAAGTAGTCCTCTAGCGACACTTCGTTGATGACCTGCACCATTCCGTACGGCGAAAGCCTGGCCTCGAGCAGGCCGCGGTATTCCTTGCCTTCGACCGTGAGACGGTCTCCCTCGCCGGGCACGAACAACAGCCGCTCGGCACTCGGACTGAAGAGATCCCAGCGTGCGTCGAGCAGCCTGAGCGTTCCCCCCTTCTGTTTCTGACGCGGCTCCGAAACCAACCACGCATCGGGATACCCACCCTGCCGCAACGAGGCCAGCAAAGAGGTGAGCAGCTCCGCGGTCTCGGCTTCGCCGATTCTCACCCGCCATACATTGCGATCCGGATCCCACGCCGCACTCGCCGGAGCGTGGTACTCGGCTTCCAGATCGCGCGCGAGCGTTTCGGCGTTGTCCTTGCTGCGGAAGCTCCCGATCTGCACACGCCGCACCGGTGGCGACGCCTGAGGGGTGCCGCCTTCGGGGACGATCATTACGGCGCCGCTCGAACGCTCAGACCAAATCGGGTCGGGTCGACCCATGGCGTAGATGAAGAATGGACCGCCGCTACTGCCGACCTTGATCGGTCCGTCATTGCTGCGAAGTCCGACTCGGATCCGCGGTGCAGGCGCCACCGGAGCCTTTGGGAACACAGCAACCATCGAAGGGGCGGCTGAAGGAATACGGAGCGAACCCGCAGAGGCAGGCGCGATCGTCACGATCACCAACGCGGATATGGCAAGGATGACGCGCACGGCCGACAGGATGGCAGAGCCACGCGGCACCGTCCACGCGAATGGTGTGCGTCCCTTCACGCGGCGGGAACGGGCCCGTTACACGTAGGCAGCCACCGCCTCGTGTTCCTCATCGTAGATATCGAACAGCTCGTTGAGTCGCACCAACACCATCGCGTCGAGCACCTTCTTCTGCACACCGAACAGCTTGATGTCACCGCCCAACTCATGCACGCGATGCAGTGCCGCAACCAGTTGGCCAAGCGAGTTGCTGTCCATGTATTTCACGTGCCGCAGATCGAGCGTGAAGCGACTCGTGCCATCTACCGCCGCTTCTTCGAAGACGTTCCGCAAGCGGCGGTCCCCGTCCTCCGCAAATCGCAGATTCCCAAGCGGCCGGACGGTCTTGACCTTCTGATACGTATCGACCCGAATCTCCATGGTGCCCTCCCTGAGCAACCTGGCAACGGCGGTCGCTGGAATGCTACTCCTCAGCAGGCCGATTTATCGGGCGTTTTTGGGGTTCTTCTTCAGCCGGCCCGAGGGTCAATCACGACCCCGGCCAAGCACCATCCATTCCAGATCGGCGTCGGGTTCCCCGCGTCGTTCCAGGGTTACCAGGCGATGCCCTTCCTTGCGGGCGCCCCGGGTTGCCAAGCATCCATGCTCGGTCTCCAGGCAAACCAAGACCGAACTCGGCGCGAGCGCCTCACTGAGCGCGTCGGCAATTGCGGCGGTGAGCGGCTCTTGCAATGTTAGCCGGCGACTCAACGCGTCGACCAAATTCGCCAGCGTCCCTAGTCCGATGTGGTGACCGGCCGGAAGGAAGCCGAGATGGGCGACACCGCGGTACGGGAGCAGGTGGTGTTGGCAGAGCGATGTGAACCCAATTCCACGCAACGCCACCGGACCGCTCGCCCCGGAGAGGACCATCGGCTTGACCAGCGCCGCGACATCAACCGCGTAACCTGAAAGCAGGTGCAGTTGGAACGCCTCCGCGACCCGGCGCGGTGTATCCGCTTGGATCTCGCGCTTGTCGGCATCGAGCACGTGCCCCTCGAACACCCCGTCGAGGAATAGGCGGATACCGGCTTCCATCCTCTCGCGATTCACGACGGCGCCTCGAACTCCCCCGCGTAGATCACGGACGCTGTCTCCACCTCGTACAGTTCGATCTGACTCATGCCGCGAATCTGACCGGCCAAGGCGCGCCAGATCCAAACGGCGATCCACTCGGCGGTCGGATTGGGAATCAGGTCGTTGAGGTGATGGTGATCGAGTTTCTCGAGCACCCGTTCGGTCACGATTCTGTCGAGATCGAAAAAATCCAACACCATTCCCTGGTCGTCGTCGGGCGTGCCGGTGACCTCGACGATGAACCGGTACGAGTGGCCGTGCAGCCGACGGCACGCGCCGGGATGCTTGGGCAACTGGTGACTGGCTTCAAATCGGTAGGATCGACGAATTCTCATGAGCTCAGATCCTCTCGGCGCACGGTCACCGCGACACCGACGGTGTCGACAACGCCATCCAGGACCGGCGTTTCTTTCTCGACCGAAACGTCGACGCTCTCGCAGACGAACCGTTCGAGCAGCGTGCGCGCAATGTTCGCCACCAAGGTCTCGATCAGGTGATACGAGTTCTCCCGCCCGGTCCGAACCACGATCTGATGCACCTCGCGATAGTCGATCGCGTCGGCGATTCGATCGGTGGTGGAGGCGACGGCGATATCGGTGATCATCGCGACGTCGACGCGATAGCGCACGCCGATTTCACGTTCCAGTTTCGTCAGTCCGTGCCAGGCGTGAAATCGGATGCCCTTCACGGTGATGCGGCCTTGCATTGAACCTCCCTAGAATCGACGTCGAGCCGTTGCCAAACCGGTGTGGACAGCGTGCTGGGGTGGAAAGCGGGGCGTGGCTTCGCAACGCGTTGTTACGGCTTTCAGCACGCTGGCCCGATCACCATAACCCATCAACGGCGCCGAGACCGGTCAGACCCGGCCAACCTCGCATGCCCCCGTCCTGCTGGCCCAACGGGTCAGTAGCGGCCGGCGCGCAGTCCAAATGTTCGCGTGATGTTGAAGCCGAGGCGGAAGTCACCCGAACTCCAGTCCAAATCCCCACCGGTGACGAACTGACTGGTGTGCGCGTACGGCGTATTGGTGAGCAGAAGATGGAAACTGTGTCGCGCCGTACCGATCGAGAGCCCGATCGACGCACTTTGGTATTTGGCCGCGACGCCCGAGAGTTGGGGGATCCACTCGACCGTCAGTCCGAGCAGGTCGTTGAACCGCCACAGTCCGCCCAAACCAACAGCGCTCGTGCCGCGTGAATCGCCGACCGTTTGGGTGTTGGTGCGGGAGGCATAGAACGGCGCCAACTCGAGCGAAAGATGCGACCCGAATTGTCGCGTGAGCATCACGCCGGCCGCGTAGTGCGTGCGATGCGCGCTGGCTTCGGCCGTATCGCGCGCGCCGCTGGCCAACACGGTAAGCGAGAGCGGTGCGCCGGATGGACGCTGTTTCAGCAGTGCGAACTTGCCCGCGAGTTCATACTGCTGATCGAGATTCGTGCGCCGCAGCGCCAGATCGAGCCGGTCGGTCAGCCCATAGGTGAAATCCAGCGAGATATTGGCCCCACCATCCAAGCCCCACAGGTTTTGACTGCCTGCGTCGGTCACGCCGGGGCGGAACCGGTGCAAGAAACGGAACTCCAGATTCCCGGCTCCGACCGTGTCGGCGGTCGGTAGATGTGCCAGTTGGGTGGAATGAAATTGTGGAGCAGCGTCCGCGGGCGGAGTGGCCCGAACCGGTGCGGAGGTCGCCATCGACGGCGGGGTCCCCCACAAATCCATCGGAAAACTCTCGATCCAGTCGCGCACGCGCGCGATCTCTTCGCCGCTCAACGGCGTCTTGTGCAACGGCATCTGCGGTCCGCGATAGCGACCAGCAGCGGGGGGGAGCAGCTTTCGATACAAGTAGCTGTCGTCGGCGTGATTGGGCGAGACCAACAGCGAGCGACGATCGGATCGGGCCGGCACATTGACCGTCGCACGATAGATCGCACCCCGCTCGAGATTGAGTCCTTTTTCAGGTTCC
>CAZAHQ010000148.1:0-8590 GCA_964484415.1 uncultured Acidobacteriota bacterium
CTCATTGGCTGGGGATCGATGTGCATGACACCGGTCGCTATCGTCAGCAGGGCGTCTCGCGGCCGCTGACCGCGGGAATGGTCTTGACGATCGAGCCGGGCTTGTATCTGCAGCCGGGTGACGAGTCGGTACCGGTCGAATTGCGCGGGCAAGCGGTGCGCCTGGAGGACAACGTGGTGATCACGTCCGATGGCGCGCGCAACCTGACCCGCAGCGTGCCGATCGGCGCCGACGAGATCTGCGCGCTGGTTGGTCATTGAACGACAGCGAGCGCTCACCTTGGGGCGTCACGATCGCGATGGCGGCGCTGATCATGAGCTGGCTCGGCAGCGTGGTCGTCTCCGGCGTGTTTGCGCCATTCGTCGGCACCGGAGCGCACGACACACCGCTCTGGGTTCGCTACGGTTCGTTTCTCGCAAGCCAACTGATCACCTGCGGTTGCGCGTTGATGGTGATTTGGACCTACCGCGCCCGTATCGTGACGCTCGGCCCGTTCCGGTTACCGCTTCGCGCGATCTGGGAGGCGATGTTGAGTGGCAGCGGGCTGGTGGGCCTGACTGCACTTTACGGACTGGCGCTTCAGTATCTTTGGCCGAGTGCCTATCAACAGATGGTCGATGAGCAGACGCAGCAGTTGACGTGGCTGGCCGCGCCGTGGCCGCTGTTGTGGTTTTCGGCGGTGATCGTGGCGCCGATCTGTGAGGAGTTGATGTATCGCGGCGTCGTCTTCAGTGGACTTCGGCGCGGGTGGGGGTTGCCGGCCGCCGCCGTCGCGTCCGCCATTCTCTTCGCGTCAGTGCACCTGATGCCTCTCAGCCTGGTGCCCTTGTTTGCAATCGGTTTGGCATCAGCGCTTCTTTATGCCCGGCACCGCTCATTGCTGGTGTCGCTCGTGTTGCACGCCGCCTACAACGCGCTGTCGCTACTGCTCGGCTAGAGGTTAGCGCTTCACCGCAAGATCGATCTCGCCGATCGCGTATGAAATCTGCGACGACGCCGGAAGACCGCACGCCTGACCCCATTTCTCGACGATCTCTCGTGCTGCCTCGAGCACCGGCTGCGGCGCCGCGAAGGTAAATCGACCCAACGGTCGCGGCCGGGCCATCGTACGCAACTGCCGCAGCAGTTGTCGCGCCTGTGTTTCAGGGCGCAAGACATGGCCGCGGCGACAACACGAGCAGGGCTGCAGCATCAGTCGCGCCAGCGAGGGTCGGCGACGTTGCCGTGTGATCTGCGCCAAGCAAAAGTCGGTCAAGGGGAGCGTGCGCAGTTTGCTACGGTCGCGCGTCAGCTCCATCGCGAGTGCCTCGTCGACGCGCGCACGGTTCTCGCCACGCATCATGTCGATGAAATCGATCAGCACCATTCCGGCCAGATCGCGCAGCAGGATCTGCCGCACGATCTCCGGGATCGCTTCGAGATTCGTGCGGGTGGCGGTCTCCTCCAGTGTGGTCGAGGTGAAGTCGCTTCCTGAGTTGACGTCGATCGCGGTCAGAGCCTCCGTCGACTCGATGATCAGCCGGCCTCCGCTCGGCAATGGAACATGCGCGCTCAACGCGCCGCTCAATTCGCGATCCAAGTGCATCGCTTCCACGGCGGGCAACGGCCCGCTGAACGTCTCGATCGGCGGCAAACCCGCAACCCGCTGCAGCGCTTGTTTGCGATCCTCGGATCCCGGGCCATCGACCACGATCCGCACCGGCGCCAATGCCAAGTGATCGCGCAGCCACGACAAGGCGGGATCCTCGTCGCGATGCACCAGTGCCGGGGCGCGCATGCCGGCGGCCTTGGTCGAGACCATGTTCCAGCGCTCGACCAGTTCGTCCCGTTCCTGCTCGAGTTCCTCGCGTGTTGCGCCGGCGGCGCTCGTGCGTGCAATCAGGCCGGTGCCTTCGGGCGCCAACGCGTCGAGGATTCCCTTCAGGCGTTCGCGCTCCACAATGTCATCGATGCGTCGGCTGACGCCCGATGGCCCTACCGGCGCAAACACCAACGACCATCCGGCTAGTGTGAGGTGCCGCGTGGCACGCGGCCCCTTACCGCCATCGGCTTCGCGCACGATTTGGATCAGCAGCTCTTCGCCCAACGCGGGAGGATCGGCCTCGTTGGCTCGCCCATCCATCAAGAACGCATCGCGGACACCGCCGATCTCGACGAACGAAGCACCGACCGCGCGCGCTTGGCCACTCACGCGCCCCTTGAAGATCGCTCCCAGTAGCCGGGTGTGTTCCTCGTTGCGCAGGATCAGCTCGTACGGACGATCCCCTTCCATCAATGCCAGCCACACTTCCCCGAGGTCGGAAGCGACCCACAAGGAAATCGGCCCGCGCTCTACGCTGTTCATCGACGTTTCAGACGAGCGACGCGCGCGACGTTCGTCCTGCCACCAGCGGCGAGACCAACCGATCGTCCAGCGACGAGAACAACTCGATCCGTTCGACCTCGGCATCGGCGCTGCGCTCCTCGCCGACCAGTACGCCCAGCAACTCGCTATGCTTCGGGCTGCCGAGCACGTCGAACTTCAGCGAAAAAGACAGCGCGCCGTCCGGCTCGACGAACGCCGACTCGACCACGGCGCGCAGATCGAACGTCTTCTCCTTCCCTTTCTTGATGCGGGTTACCAAGACAGAATCGGCGCGCAAGAACTGCTCGACGCTGCACTCGAGCTCCTCACGGCTGACAGCGGGAATCGCGGCTCGATACTGCGCCAGTGTGATCGACTCTTGCAGCGCCTTCGATTGCAGCTCGATCGGCACCACGGCCGTCAAGCGCAACCCCTCCGGCATCTTGTCGTTGACCTGAACCAAGAAGCTGTCCAGTTCGATCGGTGCCGCCATGTCGAAGTCGAGATACTCGGCGTAGCTCGCCACGCCAAGCGACAATGCCGGCGACAACGCGACCTTCGGTCGAGGCTTGAACCCCTCGCTGTAGAGCACCTGAACGCCGGCGCGGCGCAACGCCATGGTCAGTGCGCGAACCATATCCAGGTGCCCCAAGAAACGGCTGCGACCGAGCTTCTGAAACCGAGCTCGATAGCGATAGATCGGGGCGACGATCGGTTTGGCGCTCTTGGAAAGCTCTTTGACTTCAGTGAGCAGCGCATCGAGTCGGTCATCCGAGGGCAGCTCCATCGCGGCTTGCGTCACGATGTCCTGTCCCGTCGGGCAACCGATGGGAGTCGACGCCGGCCCGGGCGCGGACATCGACAGATCTTCGCCGCGGCCCTTGGGCGCCTTCAGCACATTGAATGCCGGCAGCTTCTTGCTCGAGACCACACCGAAGTCTTGCCAGCGATTGGCAGCGACCTCGCCCTTGACGCACTCCACCGAGAACGGCGCGCATCCGGTGCACGCATCGACGCAGGTCGCCATCGTGCCGGCTTCGAGGGCGCGCAGATATTCGACCTCCAACCACTTGCGCCGAATCAGCGGGTCGATCACCTCCCACGGAAGCTCGGCAGCAAGTGGGATCGTCTGCGTCGCCAACCGATCCGCGTCGACGCCGCACGCTTGGAACGCCTCGCGCCAGATCGACTGATGAAAGTGCTCGCCCCAACTGTCGAGCACCGCGCCGGCGCGGTACGCCGTCAGAATTACCGGTCCCACGCTGCGATCGGCGCGCGACAAAACGCCTTCGAGCCATGATTCCCCGTGATGGTGATAACGATACTCGACGCCGCGAGGAACCGTGCGCCTGATCTGATCCTGTTTGGCGCGGAAGGCGGCTTCGTCGTCCATTCCAAACCACTGAAACGGTGTGAATGGTTTGGGCACGAACGTCGACGCCGAGAGAGTGACGCGCACCTTGGACCCACCAGCTTGCCGCCCCTGACGCAAGATCTTCGCGGTGAGGTCGACGATGCCGTCGACATCTTCCATCGTCTCGGTCGGTTGCCCGACCATGAAATACAGTTTCATCACCTGCCACCCGGCTTTGTAGGCCAAACCGGTGGCCCTCAGGATGTCGTCCTCGGTCAGGTTCTTGTTGATCACGTTGCGCATCCGCTGCGAACCAGCCTCGGGCGCAATCGTGAATCCGGTCTTGCGCACGCGCTTGACCTGCTCCACCAACGACTCGGTCATAGTGGTGGCGTGAAGCGACGACAATCCCACCGCAATCTTGCGCGGCTCCATTTGATCCATCAGCTCTTTCAAGAGCGGCAAGATCGATCCGTACTCACCGGTGTTGAGCGATGTCAGCGAGAACTCGTCGTACCCGGTGGCCTCCAACGAACGGAGCACGCCATCGCGCACCTCGCGCGGATCGCGTTGGCGCGTGGGGCGATAGATGTACCCCGCCTGGCAGAAGCGGCAGCCGACCGGGCAGCCGCGCATCAACTCCCAGCTCACGCGGTCGTGCACGATCTCGGAGTGCGGCACCACGATGTTCTCTGGAAATGGATACTGATTCAGGTCGTACACCACGCGACGCTGCACGCGCGCGGGAACGCTTTCACCGGGCGCCGGACGCGGGATCTGAAATCCCATCACCGGCTCGGTCTCCAGCGTGTACAACGCCGGCGCGTACCAGCCTCCCAACTGCGCAATCGCACGAATGACATCGAGTCGCTTCGCGCCGGCGCGCTTCATCGTGCGCTGCAGCGCGAGCATCTCAGGCAGTGCTTCTTCGGCATCGCCTACCAGGATCAGGTCGACGAAGTCGGCGAACGGCTCACTGTTGAAGATGACAGGACCACCCGCCAGCACCAACGGGTCACCGTCCGAGCGTTCTTTCGCGAGCAGCGGAATCCCGCCCTGCTCCAGCATCGCGAGCATGTTGGTGACGGTCAGCTCGTATTGCATCGAGAAGCCGACCACATCGAACTCAGAGAGTGGTTCGCGCGACTCCAACGTCACCAGCGGCAGCTTCTTCGAGCGCAGCTCTTGCAGCAGATCGATCCACGGCATGAAGACGCGCTCGGCCGCCACGCCGTCGATCTGATTGAGCATCGAGTACAGGATTCGAAACCCCAGATGCGACATTCCTATTTCATAGAGATCCGGGAATGCCAGCACCACCCGGCAGTCGGTGGCGGCTCGGTCTTTGACCACCGAGTTCCACTCTCCCCCGACGTAGCGAGTCGGTTTCTCAACTTTGGGCAGTAGACGATCCAGAGCGTTCAGATACTCGGCGCGGTCGGGCCACATGTCGGTCCTCACCCCCGGAGTCGAACCGGGCAGGCGCGCGAGGATACGGGGAGTTGGGCTGAAGGACAACGCAAGGCGGGCGAGAGCCCGGGGTTGCAAGCGAAGTAACAAACTCCGCGTCTGGATCCTGCCGAGGCGCTGTGACGAGGTGGGACTAGGGGTCAGCTCGCCGGAAGCTCCAACTCGCCCTCCACCACCACGATCCCGTTTCGGTAGCGCGTCTCCGACCGGTTTCGGAATCGGGCGCCCGCCTGTTCTGCCAGCAGCGATACGAAGCGCTCGAAGGCTGCGAACATTCGCTGTGACGAGATTCCCTCCGTCTTGAAGCCCACCGACACACTCAACGACCGATCCGACTCCCGATCGACGCTGGCGAGGATGAGTGACGACGCAGCCAAGGCCGATTCGCCAATCGGCTGTTCTGCCCGCCAGGACTCTTTGATCGGCCCTGTGAACAGCCGGATGAGCGCTTTGTTCGGGATACGCAGCACACCCCAGACAGGGCGAGATGCGGCGTCGGTCTCAACGTACGCGCTGAGCGCGTCATAGGGGACGGTGCGCAGAATCTCTTTCTCGCGTTCGTGCAGCACCTGCGCGATGTCGTCGCGTGAGGTCGCGATCATGAATTCATTCGATGTAGCCAGGTACGACACGGACAGCCCACTCGATGGCGTCAACTCGTGCAGGCTCAGTTCCTTTCCCAATTCGATTCGATCGGCACTCGTGAACCTGATCGCCCAGGGAAGCAGCAGGTCGAGCGTTCCGAGAACTGAATGCCCGTTGTCGCGAGGAAACTGCAGTAGCGCTCGCGGCACCGACGTGCGCGTCACATCAAAAACACCGTACTGAAACGCGATCGGCCCGTCGGGACTGAGCGCCCCCAGCCGCCTTCGACACACACGTGTCCACTCGTTCGGATCGGCCTGTTTGCCGGCGAGCCATGTGTCGATCCGGTCGATCGCGTCGATAGCGAAGCGAGTCGCTATCTGCTCCGATGACTTCCCATCGACCGACACGTAGAACACTTGTTGTGCCTGAGCAATGGAAGGTCGCTGTGCGGTAGCCGATCGGAAGCACTCACGCGCACCGAGACCGAGTGCGCTGAGCACTATTCCACCGAAAGCAACGATCAGTCGCGACTTGATGAGCAACTTTGGAATGTCGACGAGTCGTGCGGGAGACTCGTCGTTCAACAGAAATCGGCCGGGCACGGGATCGATGTCCAGCTCCGGTTCAGGCCGTTGCTCCATGCGCTCCCCCTACGTGATCTTCCCGAGCGCCCTGTCGTGGCTCCCACAAAACTCAACGCACTGTGCCGCTCGGCTGGACCCGCGATACGGGCAAGACCTGCCGAGAGGCCAATCCACTCTCGCTCGTCACCCACGACTCGTGTTGGCCCCTGCAATGATCCTCGTCGCGGTGCCAGCCAAAGCAGGGAGTGAGTCCGTTCCGCGTCAGGGGCAAGGTGAGCCGTTGGGGCGTATCCCTCCACTCGAACTAAACCCTAACGTTCCCTCGCCCACCGTGTTGCGCCCGCTGACGAGGTATTCCCAGGCTTTGCCCGCGGAAGGAGACGTTGGGTCGTCGAACCCGACGGCAGCAATAGTCGATTGAAGGCAGACCCCAAACAGTCCGAATCCGAGGTTGGCGACATCACCGCGATAAAGGTTGAACCACACGGCGTTGCTGTTCACGCCTGGCTCCCACACCAGGTGCGTCGGCGTGGTGAAACGCAGCGGGTCGAGCGCGCCGCGCGGCGACACTTCGGTTGGTCTCCCGATGCACTGCGCGTCGGCCGTCGCAACGAGGCTGGGGAACGTGAGTGCTGGAAGCGTGATGGTGGCGTTTGTTGCGTAGGCGACGCCCGTTGGGGAGCTAGCGTTGAACGTCGGCGTCGATGTCGACGATGTCGCGGTTGCCGATTGCGAGCAGCCGATGCCGAAGCCGCCGTTCTGATCGATGCGCATCACCCAAGCTCCTTCGCTGAAGCCGATCTGCCCAACCAAAACGCTGGAGCGATCGTTCATGCCACGTACGGCCATGAAACGTGCATCGGCGTTTCCCTTGAAGCTGCGTTGCCATACCTGCGAGCCGTCACCGCGAAGCTTGAGCGCCCACGCGTCCTGGTCCGACTCCGGTGGCGAGCCGGGGCGCGTGCCTCCCGCCACGACACCGCCGTCGGGTGTTTCCCACAAACTGAAGAGTCGTTCCCATCCGAGGTTCTGGCCGTTCTTCGCCATATCGTGTCGTCGCGCCCACAGCAGTCCGCCGGTCGCATCGAGTTTGAGGATCACCGAATCGTCGCTCGTCGTACCGAAGGAGTTGCTGGTGCCTCCGACGAAATAGGCTCCATCGGACGACGGCCGAACCGAGTACGCCACGTCGTTGCCCGACGCGTTGTAGCGCTGTTGCCACTCGATGTTCAGTGAGCTGTCGAACTTGACGACCCAAATGCCGGAATCTCCACCAGAGTCGCCCGCCCAACCGGCGGCGATTGCCCCGCCATCGAGAGTTGCAGCGGCAGAAGTGAAGCGGTCGTAACCGCCGCCGTCGATGGCGCGCTGTGAGAGCACTTGCCCTGTCGCGCTGAGATGAATGACCCAACCATCGCCGACGTGGCCGATATCGTTGTACTCACCGAAGACCACGTAGCTGCCATCCGCACGTTCGATCACCGACGAGGCATACGAGTACTGGAAGAACGATGTCTCCAGTTGCATCTGCCACAAGAGCGAACTGCTGCCATCGAGTTTGAAGATCCAGGCGTGCCACACGCCATCGCTCGATGCCAGATGACCGCTCTGCTGTCCCGACTGACCTGCGGCAACGACGCCGCCGTCCTTGGCAGCCAGCACCCCGCTGATGAACTCGTTGGCTCCTGTCGCAATCACCTTCTGCCAGAGCAGCGAGCCGCCGGGGTGAAGACGAGCGATCCATCCGCCCCATTGCGTACCATCCTGAGACTCACCAGCCACGATCAAGCCGCCATCGGCCGTCACATCAACGGCGTAGCCGTGTGCGTATCCAAGATTGAGGTTGTGAACCCGCGCGAAGGTCTGCGCGTTGCCAACAGAAGAAATCGTCGCGAGCAGAATCGCGAGCCAAACGAACCGGTAAGTTGACATCGTCCCCTCCAAGGGCGGAGAGGAGTGTACGCCGGTCGTGATCGATGATGTCGGTCGATTTCTCTGTCGAGCCCAATGCGGCTCGGCGATTGAACGAGCGCGCGCGGCGCAGATCCCGATGAACTTCCGAAGGGATCCGCGCCCGCATCGGTTAGATCGCTAGCCTAATCCCTCACCCGCGATCAGCGTCATCATCCGCAACACGCTTCTTGGTTTCGTCGAGCCACTCGTCCTGCTTTTCCTGGGTCGACTTCAACGCCGCCGTGTGTCGTTTCGATCGGAACAGAAACGCCATCGCCGGCCGCCAACTCGGACGCA
>CAZAHQ010000149.1:0-8575 GCA_964484415.1 uncultured Acidobacteriota bacterium
CTTTCAAGAGGATCGAGCTGCTCGAGCGCCAGTTGAAGTTGGTGAAGGGGGTTCCGGCAATTCTCATCTCGACGGTGCTGTGGATGTTGCTGCCGTCTAGTCGCAGCCGGAACGGGTTCTTCAGCGCGGTGACCTTGGTAATGCTGGGGGCCAACGCGTCTACCACGATCGAGCCGTTGCGGTTGCAACTGTTGCCGCCCGCGTTGACGGTCAGTGTCCAGGCATAGGTGCCGGAGAACGGATAGGCGTGTGTGGCGCTCGCCGTGGAGGCACTGCCTCCATCACCGAACAGCCATGAGTACGTGGGAGAACTGCTGCAACCGGTTGCGGTGGCTGTCGCGTTGAATGAGAGGCTCGCCCCTTCCGCTGCCGACGTACCAACCGTCGCCGAGCAATCGACGATGCAGGTGCTGGTCTGCACGCTTACGGTTGCCGTCGCGAGGTTGGAGTCGATCTTGCCGTCCCACGCGGCGAAGGTGAAGTTGTCGGGCCCTGTGTACTTGCTCTCTGGATAGTACGTCGCTCGCTTGCCGGTCAATCCCACCGTCCCGTGCTGAGGTTGGGAGACGATCCTGAAGGTCAGCGCGTTGCCATCGGCATCGGTCGCTTTGAGATCGACCGACTGCGAGGTGTTCGGCGACGCCGCAAGCGTCAGGTCGCTTGCTTTGGGTGGATGGTTGGTCGTGGCCGACTCGCTGCTCGGCCCGTTGTGGCAAGCAAAGCAGGAGACCTGCGCACCCGCGAAGAAGTTTCTCTTGCCGAATGTCGTGCTGAACGATCGGGTGCCCACCGTTCGAGACAGCACGGTTCCTTTGTAATCGTTGCCATGGCAGGAGCGGCACTTGCCCGAGCCGCCGTTTTCGACGGCGTCGGAGTGCGCGTCGACCCACGCAACTCCCAGAGGATGCAGCCCGTGCGGTCCGCCCGAGATCGTGTTCGGCATGCGGTCGTGACATGCCGTGCACTCGGCGATCACGCCGACATGCCCTTGCAGTTGAGTGCTCTGCACGTTGTCGTTGACATGCAGGCTGGCGTACTCGGCGTGCGTCGAGCCGTGGCACGCTTCGCATGCCACGCCGCCGTGACCGAACGAGAAGCGATACAACGACAGGCCTGCGGCCGGGGCGCCGTCGTTGGTGTCGAACAACGGCAGCGCTGCGGCCCGCCGTGCGCCGCTGCTGTCGACGGCCGATGTGAAGCGGATCTGACCGCTGTTGCTGATGGCGTCGCCCGTATGGCAGTTGCCGCAACGTGGTTCGTCCAGCCAACCGGTGCGAGTAATCGCACCGACTTGCGCCATGGAGCCGTGACAGCTCTGACACTGCATCGCGAGCGTACCGTCGGCTGCTACGGACTTGCCCATCGAGCCGCGCAGGCACCGTGTTTCTGATCCTGGATGACAGCGATAACAGGCGGATCGGTTGCTACTGTTACCTAACGTGAGCCCCGTCTTGGGATCGACCACCGTGGCATGCGCGCTGTGCACCGAATGCGTGAGTTGCGGAATGCCGGCAATGCCGGTGCCGGGCAGTGCATTCGAGGCATGACACTTGGCGCACAGTATCGGTGTGCCGTGGTCGTGAGCCGTGGACCAGAGTCCAGCCACGTTGTAGCCGGCGGTCCTAAGCGCCGCTTGGAACGAGGCTCGGCCACCTTCCATGTCGTCATGCAGCAGAAGAATGTTCTCGCGATAGTCGATCTGCTTGTCGGGGTGGTTGATCCAGCCGCCCGATGGGCGTGCCGCAGCGACCGTGTTGGAGGCGTGACAGGCGCTGCAGTCCATCTCGTCGGAGACCGGCAGCACGACATCGGTGCGCGCCAGCTCGATGCCGGCGGCGTCACGCGCGATCACACGCATCATCGGATACGGATTCTTGTGACCGGCATCGTCATAGGCCGTGATCGGCACACCCTCGGCGACGAACCATCGCTTGGTTGCATCGAATGTCATCGCTTGCGGCGTGTTCCTCGTGCCAGGCATTGCCGTGCCCGCCAGTCCGACGTCTTCCGCGGGAGTCGCGCCGTAAAGCGGCTGCACGAACTGCCAGAAGTTGGTCTTGCCTTTGGATGTCGTGTTCATCGAGCCAGCTGGATCGGCGACCGCTTGATACGTGACACGCACGGTCGTGCCGTTGGTCACGACCGTACCATTGGGGCCGATGACTTGCGCATTGAGCACGTTGTACGGCGGGAGAATCGAGAACACCGAGTAGTCGGCATCCATGCAATGCATCCCGAGATTGTTCCAACCGACCACCGTGTAACCCGAAGGGGCGCGCGCCGCAGCACCAAGCGTCAAGAGCGCGACCGCGGCCGCCGTTAGCGCAAAGGCGAGCAAGCGTACCGAGCGTTTCATGGTTCACCTCGAGAGTCTGCGCACTGCCCCGCACGTACGGTGCGCCGATCGGAATGCACCACAATTGATGACAATCACGTGTCGCTCGCCAAGATGACACCGCGTTCATCTATCAACATCGTTCCGTGCACATCTTGCATCTAGCGCCGTGTCTCATGGACAGACTGTGACGACACGAGGTTGTGCGTTACTGCCGTGGCCCCATGTACCTGTTCCGCAAACATTCTTGGCCCGCACCAGGTAGTAGCGTGCCTCCGACGCGCTGGGGCCGGGCGCCGAGTCGGCCCAGCTCGGATTCGAGATGTTCTGAGCCCGGCAGGTGGCGCGTGTGAAGTCGTGATCGCTGCGCAGCATCGTCACCACGCCGTCGACGATGTCATAGCGCGTGCCCGGGTCCTGCACGCTCCACCCAAGCGTGATCGCCGGAGCCTTCGTTATCGTCATCGGCGTCACGTCGACCGGCGCATTCCAAACGGTGGCATTACGCGGGGCGCAATCGGCAACATCGGCTGCGCCATCGTTGTCGTCGTCGGCGTCGCTCCAGTCCGGCGTGCCGTCTGCATCGAAGTCGGGCGAGAACTCGTAGGCACCGATGTCGACATGTGCGATTCCGGTGCCGTGGCCGTCCTGGATGCGAGGTGCGCCGTCGAGGTCATAAGGCATCACCGTGTGCGGGTCGCTGCCGGCCTCGATCGCTGGAGAAGTCGCCGATAGCCGATAGTTACCGTTGACGCGATCGACGAATTGCGGATCGCTCTGCAAGTCCGTCGGTCCGATCGGGACGTTCACGTAGTTCTTGTTGAGCCCACCGGTCCAGTTCCAGAGCTGATTGTTGATCAAGGTCGGATTGAGCGGCATCGCGCTGCGCTTGTAGATCCCCGAGGAGTTGAACGCCATCACGTTGTTGGAGATGACGACCTGATCGGAGTCCGGAATCACCGCGATCGCCCCGCCCTGTTCCCCCATGAAGAAGTTCGTCGCGGTGTTGCTGGCGAATGTATTTCCGTTGATCGAGATGCTGCCTGGCGGGTTGCGCCTGGCGAGCAACCAAATGGCGCCCCCCTCGCCGCCGGTCCCGAGTTGCGCCTGGTAGGCACGATTCCCGACAAACAGATTGTTGGTAATCGTGCCGCGATCCGACTGTGATACACACACGGCGCCACCGGTCTCGCCCGTGTTCGATACGAAGTAGTTGTAGTCCAACTCGAAGTCGAAGCAGGCCGGAAGCGAGACCGCGCTTTCTCCAGGCCCGATGTAGACCGGTGGAAGGTAGTAGTGCTGGTTTGCTTCGATCCGATTGTTGTAGAGCATCGGGCGCGCCAATGTGCAGCGCACTGCCGAGCCATTGTTGGAGTGGTTACTGTAGATCGTGTTGTAGTAGATGTCGGCCAACGACAACTCGCAGTAGATCCCGCCCCCTTCGCCGCTGAAGTGCAGCGTCTCGTTCTCGGCAATCGTGTTCCCCCAGATCAACGGGTGCGATCCCAGCAACCCGATGCCGCCGCCTTGTGGAGGAATCAGCGGCGGTGTGGACCAATCCCCCAGCGAGTTGTAGACGATCGCATTGTTGCTGATCACCGGCGAGCTGGTATCGCAGCGAATTCCACCCCCCAGCCCCGTCGGCATGTTGGGTGACGAGATGGCGCCGCCCATGTACCGGCCGCCGCGCATGATCCGGAAGCCATCGATGGTGGCGACGCGATAGCCAGCGTGCCCGCAGTTGACCACCGGCGGCACCTCGCTCCCATCGATCACGCTGACGTGAGTGGTCGGGTCGCGCTGAGAGCGCAACGTTTCGTTGCCGACAAAACCGCCATACAGATGAACCCAGGCGTAGAGAACCAGGTGCTCGGCGTACGTTCCTTCCGCGACCCAGACTTCGCCACCGCCCGCCGCCCAGGCGGCGTGCACCCCGTTCTGCACAGTCCTTTTTGCGGTTGCCCAACTGAGTCCGTCCAACCCATCGTCGCCGGTGGGACGCACGTGCACGACGGTTGGAATGTCGGCCCAGGAAACACCGCTCGACTCGTCGGCCCCGATATCGACATGCGCGCCTTGGACCCGCGACTCTCTATCGATATCGGTCCAGGCTGGATCGACCGCAGCATCATCACCCGCATCGCGGCACGGGGAAGCCGGTTGAATCCTCTGTCGTCCGCTTCCGAACAGAACCATTTGCGGATTGACTGAGATGTTCCCGTCGATACCGGTGAGATCCGAGAGTTGAAAGTAGTTGGTTATTCTGGCGTGGACCTCGTTACCCCCGAGATTGTTGAACCGGATTGTCTCGACATACGGGTTGCCGATGTCCTCCTCCAGCCCCCAGGTGTTCTTTGCGACAATGTTGTTGACGATCGTCGGGAACGCGTTGCCCCAGTAAACGCCCGAGCCGCTGTTGCCGACGATCGTGTTGTTGATGATCTGCGCCGCCTCGTTCTCCGAGTTGATGAACGCGATCCCGCCGCCACTCGCCACCGCAGCATTGGCCGCAATGATGTTGCTGAGAATTCTCGGTGCGCAGATGCCACCCAGCGGTTCGTCGGCCAAATTCCGCTCGGTGGCGAAGATGCCGCCGCCACCCACGAACTCGGCACTCGCCGCCACGTTCGCTGCATTCTCGTAGATGAAGTTGTTGACGATCACTGGGCGCGCGACGAGCGCCGACTCGCTGATCCAGACGCCGATGCCGCCGCCCCTTCCGTATGTGGTGTTGCCGACGATCGTGTTGTTGCGCAGCTCCGCGGAGGAACCGACCAGCGCAGCCCCCCCACCACCATCGTCAGCGTGATTCACCTGAATCACGTTCGACTCGATCAGCGCTTGCGCTGCCGATGGAAGCGATCGATAGCCCCAGACCATCAGCCCGCCGCCGAAGTCGGCTTGGTTTCCGAGCAGGTCGTTGTTGACGATCGTCGGTGCCGAGCTGAGCACGGAGATTCCCCCGCCTTGCCCGCTCTTGCCGTTTCGAATTCGCAATCCATCGATGCGCATGCTGCGTGACGCCTGCCAATCGATCGTCACCACCGTTCCGAGAAACTCGCCATCGAGAATCGAAGCGTTGGCAGCGATGTTGCGCTGCTCGCGCGACGTCTCGGTGCCAGCAAAACCACCATAGATCGCGATATCGACCGACACGCTTCCTGCTTTCCGGTTAGCGATCCGTTCCTTGTAGACGCCCGCTGCGATCCAGATTTCGTCGTTCGCCTGCGCGGCTTGAATCGCAGCCGTGACCGTGGCCTTGGCATGGCTCCAGTCGGCCCCTGAGTTGCTGTCGTTTCCGGTTGGCTTGACGCGAATCGTCGCACCGTGGGCGCTCATCGAGGCCACGAGCATGACGCCAAGCACCAGTGCGATGTACAGCACACCGCGGGCAAGCGTGAGATGACGGAAGGACAACAGGCCGATCGAAGAGGAATCGTGACTGTAGTGCATGGGAGACCCCCGCGACGCACGCCCGCCGGTGTGGAACGATCAGAGGCGGGTGGGAGGTCGATCGAGCGGAATTCTACGCGCACCTCGTTGTGAGGCAAGGCGATAACTGCATCACATCGACCGCGAGAACGTCACTCACCGGAATCAGACTGCAGTCTCTGCACGCCGGCTTTCCGAAACACGAGGGGTAGGGAGAAATGATGAGTTTGTCTGCACGTCGCGTTGCAGGCCTCACGGATTCAAGTGCTCTGGCTTGATCCTCGTCAGCACCGCAGCGGAGGAAGCGACGCACTCGCCGACACAACAACGAGCGCGTCACCAGTTATTTCAAGAACGCCACTCGCCTACTTTTTCGGATCGTCACCGCCAGCCCACGCGATGAAGCGCCAGCCGCCGGCTTCCTTGATCAACACGTCCATGTAGCGACCGCTCACCGTCTCGCGCTCCTTCTTGTAGTCCTCGCGAGCGATGCGGTCGCTGAAGTCGCAGGACCGGGCCACAGCGATGGTCGTGGGGCGCGCACCAACTCGGGGCGAATCGCTGCGTCATCTCACGATTCATCGCTGGGCCGGTTTGGCTCGTCAGTTTGTCGCCCCCCTCAGCCGTTGGAGTTCCACTGCCTTGCCGATCAGTTGCACGAACTCGTGGCGTTGGCCGTTAGGATCGTGACCGACACCCGCAGTTGCCAACTGGCGAGCCAGTTCGAAGCTCGAGCTGCCGCGATCGGGCGACTCGCGCAGTACCATTCCGAAGGCTGCAACCGCAGCGGCAAACTTCAACTCGCCGCTCGCGGTGGCAAGCGTCGCGACCTTGTTCATCACCACCACGTCGCGCGCCACACTGACATCGGCATCGGGCGCTTTGAAGCGAAGCTTGACGGTGGCGAGTTCGGCCGACTTCGCGTCAGCCTTGGTCACAAGGCGCGAGTACTTGAGTGGCTCGACCGCGCGAGCCGTATCGCTCGCGCCGACAGGAACGATTTCAAACAACGCCGTGACCGAGTGTCCGGCGCCGATCTCTCCGGCGTCCTTGGTGTCGTCGAGAAAATCCTCAGCAGCAAGAATCCGATTCTCGTAGCCGATCAAGCGGTACTGTGCCACCGTGGCCGGATTGAACTCGACTTGGACCTTCACATCCTTCGCCAACGTGATCAGCGTGCCGCCCGCCTGCTCGACCATCGCACGTCGTGCTTCGAGCGCCGAGTCGATGTACGCGTACTGCCCGTTTCCGTGATCAGCCAGTTGCTCCATCTTCGCGTCCTGCAAGTTGCCGGTACCGAAGCCGAAGACGCTGAGAAACACGCCCGACTTGGCATGAGCCTGGATCAATCGAACCAACTCCCCCTCGCTCGAGATCCCGACGTTGAAGTCGCCATCGGTGGCCAAGATCACGCGATTGATGCCGCCTTCGATGAAGTTCTTGGTGGCGATCGAGTAAGCCAGCCTGATTCCCTCTCCACCGGCTGTGGACCCGCCCGCGTCCAGGTTGTCGATTGCAGCCTCGATCGCCGATCGGTCACTCCTCGAGTCAAGCACCAGACCGGCGGCGCCCGCATACACCACGATCGCTACTTCGTCCGCGCTGGAGAATTGCTGAACCAACATCTTCAACGCCAACTTCACCAACGGCAGCTTGGCCGGTTCGTCCATCGAGCCGGACACGTCGATCAAGAGCACGTAGTTGCCGGGACGGCGCGCGACAAACTGAACAGGGGTGGCCTTCAAACCGATCCGTAACAACGCATGCCTCTCGCTCCACGGGCACGCGGCGAGTTCAGTAGAGACCGCAAACGGCTCGCCGGCCACAGGAACCGGATCGTCGTATTGAAAGTAGTTGAGCAGCTCTTCGATTCGAATCGCAGGAGCCGGCGGCAGCGATCCGCTGGTCAGGAATCGCCGCATGTTTGTGTACGACGCCGTATCGACATCGATCGAGAATGTCGAGAGTGGCTCACGCAGTGCAGGTAGGAAGGAGTTGTCGACAATCTGCGCATAGCCTTCTCGGTCCGCGCCATCGACTTGGATTTCTTCGATCGAGTCTGGAGCGATGCCGGAAAGCAGCCTGCCGGTAAGTGGATCAACGGTGCTCCGATCGGCGACCGACACCTTGAAATCGCGCTCACGTGAGGCGTGCACGGTTACAGCGCCGTCGCCGGTTGGGTCATTCACACCGGGCGCTAGCACCAAGCCGCGCTTATACACTCGACCGGTGACCGGTAGGTCGCTGAAGTACTCCGTGCCAACAGTAGTCTCCTGTTGGGCGACCTCTATCGGAGGATGCCCACCAACGACTTGGACCTCTTCCTGCTGCGACGGCCACAGTTGGACTTCGATCGTCTGTGTCGCGCCTGCGCTTACCGTCACGGTCAGACCGGGCATCGGCCCGTAGCCGGCCGCAATTACCTCGAGCCGATAGCCCGAGTTCAGCGGGAGATTCGAGAATGTCGCGAGACCATCAAGATCGGTCTGCCGAACTCGTTTTGGAATCGAGCCGTTGGGGTTGGAGAGCTCCACCGTCGCCCCAGGGATTGACGACTGTTTCCCCTGCGCGTCCTCCCAGACATGCACCTGAAGCACGCCTGTTTGTACCGGCTTCTCGGTCGCTTGCGTTGGAAGGGCTGCAACCAGAACTGCGAATGAAACTGCTAGCGTCGTGAAAGTCGTTTGTGTCATAGCGCCTCCGCTTCGAGGCCGGAGTATCTGGAGATCGTGTCGAATCCGAGCCAAGCTACCGGCGGTTCTGCCGCAGCCCGCAGGCACGATCACGCGGGGCTGTTGCCGCAACGTT
>CAZAHQ010000150.1:0-8537 GCA_964484415.1 uncultured Acidobacteriota bacterium
GTTGCTCGTTGCTCGCTGTCACTGCTTTCGGCCAAACGCCGACACCGTATCGGGCCGAGCGTGTGTCGCAACCGCCACGCGTCGACGGTCTGCTCGATGATGCGGCCTGGCAGGATCGCACAGCGCTCGAATTGAGCTTCGAAACCGACCCCGCAGAGAACGCTACCGCCGACGTTCGTACCGAGGTCTTCGTGGTCTACGACGATCACGCGCTTTACGTAGCATTTCGTGCCCACGACCCGGAGCCGGCCAAGATCCGCGCGCAGCTTTCGGACCGCGATCAGATCTCCCGCAACGATCAGGTCGGCTTCGTGCTCGATACCTTCGATGATCAGCGCCGTGGATTCGCTTTCATGGCCAATCCGCTGGGAGTCCAAGCCGACATGGTGGTGAATGGTGTCGGGTCTCCCGCCTCCGGCTCGTTCGCGTTCTCAGGTGCGTCCGAGGAGGACTTTTCCTGGGATGCAATCTGGACGGTTGCTGGGCGAATCGATCCGACCGGCTACACCGTCGAGTTCGAGATCCCGTTTACGTCGCTACGTTTTCCGCGAGGGGTCGAGCAGCAAACGTGGAGTTTCGTGCCGTATCGCGGCCGGCCTCGCTCCGTTCGACAGCGTTACCACGCTGTGCCGTTGGAGCGCAGCCGAAACTGCTTCTTGTGTCAGGCTGGAAAACTGTCGGGGTTGGCCGGTATCGCACCGGGGCGAGATATCGAGTTGGATCCAACCGCGATCGTGACAAGAGATCGCGTGACTGCTGCGGACAGCGAGTCGATGTCGAGCAACACACTCGGCCAGTTGGGCTTGACCGCACGCTGGGGGGTTACGCCGAATCTCACGCTGGGAGCTGCGATCAACCCCGACTTCTCGCAGGTTGAGGCCGACGCGCTGCAATTGGCGGTGAATAGTCGTTTCACGCTCTTCTTCCCCGAGAAAAGGCCGTTCTTTCTGGAGGGTGCCGACTTCTTCAAGACCCCGATCAGCGCCGTCTACACGCGCAGCGTCGTCGATCCGGACTACGGCGCCAAGCTAACGGGCAAGGCGGGTGCGAACGCCCTGGGTGTGTTCATCGTGCGCGATGCAGCGACCAGTTTGTTGCTGCCGAGCAATCAAGGTTCGCGCCTGGTTCGGCTCGACGATCGTTCCAACAACGGCGCGGTGCTGCGCTGGCGGCGCGACATCGGCAGCCGCTCGACGTTCGGCCTGCTCTTCACCGGCCGAGAGGGGGACGACTACCACCACACACTCGGTGGCGCCGACGCGCGAATTCTCTTGACCAACAGCGATACCGTGACCGTGCAGTACCTCCAATCCACCAGCCGCTATCCGAAGGACGTAGTAGATCCCCTCGGTGTCGACCGCAAACCCAGCGGTAGCGCCAGTGTCTTCAGATACGAGCACCGCACCCGAGAGTGGTTCGCTTCAGCCGGCTGGCAGCGGTTTGCGCCCGGTTTTCGCGCCGACAGCGGATTCGTGGCCCGTGTCGACCTGCAAAGCACGACCGGCGAGGCGGGACGGATCGTGTGGGGCAACGCCCGCTCGTTCTGGAAGCGGCAACAGTACTCGCTTGCGGTCGAGAAGACCGAGGACGACGCCGGGCGGCCGACCAATGACGTGGTGCAAGCGCGAGCGCAGTTCAACGGCCCGCTCCAGTCGTTTGTCGATCTGCGCCTGACGCGGCAACGGGAACTGTTCGCCGATCGATACTTCGATCAGAACCTGGTCAAAGCATTCGTTAACGTGCGCTGGAACGGCGCGTTCACCAGCTCGATCGACACCAGCGTTGGCGACACGATCGACTTCGCCGGTGCGCGCCTCGCCGACCTCCTGGAGGTGAACCCCGAGTTCACACTCAATCTCGGACGACACTTCTTCATCGGCGGCGAATACACGCGTCAACGTCTTTCGGTCGACGGCGGCTGGCTCTTCACCGTCCGCCAGATCGACGGCAAGGTTGTGTACCAATTCACGCCCCGCGCCTTTCTGCGAGCGATCGTACAGAGCACTCATGTCGACCGCGATTCGAGTCTCTACGATTTTCCCGTCGAGGCGAGCAGTCGCGATGAGTTCACGCAGTTGCTCTTTTCATACAAACTCAACCCGCTGACCGTGCTCTACCTGGGTGCGACCAACTGCCAAACCTGCGACGCGCTCCCACCCGCCGAGCAACTCGGCTTCGTTCCCGAGAAACAATCGACCGTCTTTTTCAAGCTCGGATACGCTTGGCAGCTTTGAGTGGCGGCGCCGGCCGAGTGTCGCGTGTCACTCCTTGCGCCGCGACCGTGCGAACCAACCGTGCGAACTCAGATCCATCAAGACCGCCAGCACCATGAACAGCACCTGCCAAAACCCCCAGTCGCCGGGGTGACGATTCATCACGTACGTGTACCACATCGTGCTGTACGGCATGAGGATGAAGCCGAGCACCGGGATCACCCATCCGTCGAAGGCCCGGCCGATCCACCCGGTGAAGACCAGCAGCAAGAACAGTGCGACGCGCGGCAGAAAGAGCGCGATACCCAACAGCACGCATCCCATCGGGACCTCCTCGCAGGCGACCGTGAGCGAGGATACGCGATTCCAGTGCTCGCTCCGAACCGCTATCCTCCGCAACATTCAACGGGAGTTACATGTCCAAACCTTGGATCGTTCTGAAGTTCGGCGGCACCTCGGTGGCGACCGCGGAGCGCTGGGGAACCATCGCCTCACGCGTCAATGAGCTGCGCCCGCAGGCGCGTGTGGTCGTCGTGGCCTCGGCCCTGTCGGGAGTCTCCGATCTGCTGGAGCGCGCTCTCCGCGAGGCGCGCCGCGGTGAACCGCTGACGGCACTCGATGAGATCC
The DNA here is from genome assembly GCA_964484415.1 of uncultured Acidobacteriota bacterium. GTDB lineage: Bacteria > Acidobacteriota > Polarisedimenticolia > J045 > J045 > JANNUT01. The sequence continues at coordinate 2,841 of CAZAHQ010000150.1, forward strand.
GAACTCGCCACGAAAACCTGGCCGACGCAATCGGAAACGCTTCCAACGAGCGCGCGCAGGTCACATCGATTTGGGACGATGTCGCGCGCCGACTCGAAGGGGTGCGACTCACCGGAGAAGCGTCCCCCCGGCTCACCGCGCGTGTGATGGCGGCGGGCGAGTTGGCGTCGACGACACTCGGCGTCGCGGCGCTACGGACGCATGGGGCGACCGCGCGCTGGCTCGATGCTCGCGAGTTGTTGCTGACCGTCACGCGGCCCCAACAGTCGGACGAGTCACGATTCCTCGAAGCCGTCGTCGACCCTTGTTGTGATCGCGAGCGATTCGACCTGGCCGCCGCCGGCAGCGAGATCGTGCTCACCCAAGGCTTCATCGCTGCCAACCACGAGCGGGAAACGTGTCTGCTCGGCCGCGGCGGAAGCGATACTTCCGGCGCCTTGATCGCCGCGCTGGCCGGCGCCGAGCGGCTCGAGATTTGGACGGACGTTCACGGTTTGTTCACTGCCGATCCGAGGAGCATTCCGGTTGCACGCTTGATCCGCCGCATCGGATATCGCGAAGCACAGGAGATTGCGGCGATGGGTGCCAAGGTGTTGCACCCGCGTTGCTTGCCCCCGGTCGCGCGGTTTGCCATCCCGCTGCTCGTCAAGAACACGCTCGATCCAGCCGCAGAAGGGACGCTGATTACGATCGAGCACGATGACGAGCCGGCGGTCACTGCGGTTGCATGGCGTCGCAACATCACGCTGCTCTCGATCGAAACGATGGCGATGTGGGAGACCCCAGGATTCCTGGCGCAAGTCTTCGCCCCCTTTCAAGACCTCGGCATATCGGTCGATCTGGTCGCGACATCGCAAGCAGCGGTGACCATTACACTCGACAAGATTCCAGGCGGAATCGATGGTGCGCCGGCGCAAGCCTTGATCGCGCGTCTGCAGGCGCTGGGAAGCGTGCGGGTCGCGCACTCGTGCGCAGCGATCTCGATCATCGGTCGCAGGATCCGCGCCGTGCTGCCGGAGCTGGCGAGTGCACTGTCGGCGTTCGCTGAGCGCTCCGTGCACCTGTTCAGCCAGTCCAGCGAAGACCTCAACGTTTCGTTCGTGGTGGATGAGGACGATGCGCCCGCCATCGTCGAGCGATTGCATGCGGCGCTGTTGCCGGCACAGGGCGACGATCAGCGCTTCGGCCCGACCTGGGAGATGCTCCAAGGCTGGCCGATCGCCAAGTCGATGGCGGAGTCGCCGTGGTGGCTGCGCCGGCGAACAGAACTGTTGGCCCTGACCGAGGATGGTCGCGCTCGCTACGTGTACGACCGAGCCACTGTGCGCGAGCGCGCGCAGCAACTGCTGCGCACCGTAACCCAAGTCGATGCCTTCTACTACGCAATGAAAGCCAACTCGCATCGCGAGTTGCTGGCCACGATCGTAGCGGCCGGTTTTGGTTTGGAGTGCGTTTCCGCCGGTGAGCTGCTGCGTGCCAAAGAGGTTGTCGATGGCCGCGCACCGTTGCTATTCACGCCCAACATGGCACCGATCGCGGAGTACGCGCTGGCCTTCGAAGCGGGAGCAGAGGTAACGGTCGATGGTCCGCACACACTCGCGATCGCACCCGAGATGTTTCGTGGGACGTCGCTGGCGCTGCGACTCGATCCGGGGCGAGGGCTTGGGCATCACGAGAAAGTGCGGACTGCGGGAGCGCATGCCAAGTTCGGTCATCCGATCGAGTCGATCGACGAGTTCTGCGAGGCGGCGGCCCGGCTCGACATTCGTGTCATTGGACTGCACGCGCATGTGGGAAGCGGGATCTTCGATTCAGGGGCCTGGGCCACCATTGGAACGGCGCTCGGTTCCTTGCGCGAGCGCTTCGAACACCTCGCCTGGATCGACCTCGGCGGCGGTCTCGGTGTGCCCGATCGTCCTGGGCGTGCGCCGCTCGACCTCGAGCGGCTCAATCAATCGCTGGCACCACTTCGCCACTGGCTCGGTTCACTTCAGTTGAGGCTCGAGCCCGGACGCTATCTGGTGAGCGATGCCGGTGTGCTGCTCGCACCGGTGACTCAAGTGCGTCGCAAACGCGGCGTTGGGTTCGTCGGTGTCTCCACCGGCATGAACTCACTGCTGCGCCCCGCGCTCTACGGCGCTTGGCACACGATCCACAATCTGTCGCGTTGGGGCCAGGCGCCTGCCGGCTATTGGCACATTGCCGGACCGATCTGCGAAAGCGGTGATCTCCTGGGGCGCGATCGACTGCTTCCCGAGTCGCAGCCCGGAGATGTGCTGCTGATCGAAAACGCGGGTGCCTATGGTGCCGCGATGGGTTCGCGCTACAACCTGCGCGAACCCGCCGAGGAGTGCGTGATCTGAGTTGAGGTGGACGATCGTGAGTTAGTCGTCGTCTCGATAGCGGTCGTGATCGCAGCGATCATCGTCGCGGTCGTGTCCACGGCCGCGGTGCCATCTGGGTCCGCGATCGTACCTATATCGATCGCGGTAGTACACGGGGCGGTCGTCGTACACATACACGACACCGTGTGATGGAATCGCAGGAACCAGAATCTGAACGGCGAGAGCAGGGAGCCCGAACGAGATGCCGATCAGCACTCCGTCGTCTGTGTAAGCGTACGGTCGGTAAACGATCCGGCCGCCGTCGCGCACTGGGAAGCGATAGACCGACGTGTATCGTTGTTGACGTCGATCGTACTGATTTCCCGAAAAGTAAGGTCTCAGCGCGGCACGATGTTCCGGCAGTAGACGCGAGGGTACCAGGTCGAGATTGCGAAGGTCCCGCGCGATCTGTCGATCGATGCTGCGCTTGACGTCGAAGGGGCTCGGGAGGCCTGCGTGCGCCGCCGAGAGTGTGGTCACCAATGCCAACAAAACTGCCGAGGTCGATAGCGTGCGTCTCATGACGTCCTCCGCGCTATCCCATTGCCAGTTGCGTGCCAGTTGGGGTGGCCCCGCGTAACTCACTGCAAACAGTCCGTTTTCGAGGCTAATGGAAGGCGGCGGGTCAGATTGACCGGAAGACTCCGTCCCCAGCCCAGGACGGCCCGCGAACCGGACCGTCTATTGAAGTGGACACCAGGCTGCTGGGCAGAGACGGCGACAAAAAGCTGAGGCTAAACAGTCAACGCGCGCTGAAGCCGCTTACGCAGACGGCGCAGCGCCTCACGTTCGAGTTGACGAGCCCGTTCGCGTGAAAGCCCCAACGCTTCGCCGAGGTCATGGAACGTCAACGCGTCACGTCCATCCAAACCAAACCGGTTCTCGATGATGCGTCGCTCGCGCTGCGGCAGCTTGGAGACTTCCAGTCGCACCATCGAGGTGAGCCGGGCCTGATCCATGCTCTCCTCGGCCGGCCGGACCGTGCGATCGGCAAGGCGATCGAAGAGCGATGTGCTCGCGGGTGAGGATTGATCGAGCGACATCACCTTGGGGTTGGACGCGAGCCGTTCCTGAACGATCCCCAATTCCAATCCGCTCGCCTGCGCGATTTCCTCGTGCGACGGTTCGCGACCCAGATCATGCCGCAACGCATCGCGCAAGAGATTGAGATCGCGCCGTCGCTCGCGCGCGTATCGTGTGAGCCGCACCGCCTTGCCTTCGTTGCTCAGGAAATCGAGGATCCGTTTGCGGATCCACCACGATGCGTAGGTGAGGAACTTCACGCCGTGAGTCGAATCGAACCGATGGGCCGCCTCGACCAGGCCGATGTTCCCTTCGGCCAACAGATCTTCGAAAGCAATACCGGCCGAGCGGTACTCGCTGGCCGCCTGGACTACGTAAAACAGATTCGGTTCGACGAGTTCTCGAACACGCTCGCCGCAAAGTGCTCCGGTTGCCAAGTTTCGTGCAGGCCCGACATCCGTTCGCGCTTCGATGGAGCGATCGCCCACAAGCTTGCGCGCGTCTTCCAAGTAGCGCGCAACCAAGCGTTGCCCACTCCTGCGGTCTGGACGGCCTGCAACCGCTTGCGACATTCATCTCCTCCGATGAATCACGCGCGCTGCACCTCGAGTTGTGTGTTGCCGAACGTTGGATCCCTACCCACCGGGCGGGGATTCTACACAAGCTCAGGTGACACGGAAGCGACGAATTCTCGGAAAAACGAGACTATGTTGGCTGTCCCCTGCGATCTCGGTGACACGACGCTCCTGCCGAGAGCGGAAGAAACCGCGGGTTCACCGGGAGCGGTAGCAGACCATAGCGCAACGCCTCGGTCCAGAACAACGTCGCTCCGCTCTGCTCAGCACGGCCCAAACGGTAGCGAATATTCTGCAAGACCCGATTGATCGGCTCCGTTCGTTCGGCCGAACCGCGAGAGGCCTCTTCAGCGATTCGGTCGAGGTGATGTCGACCACGGCTGCGGACGGTGTGCATCAATCCATAGAGAGACTTGTCGACGCGACCAGGGACGGCGGCCCAGCAAGCCCACACGAACGGTTTCCCGGTCAAGCGAGTCCACGCATCACCGAGGTCGAGGGAGACACCCAACTCGTCTGCGCGCAAAGCGTCCGCACCGCATAACAAGCGCGCTTCGCCGGGCGAAAGTGGCATCAGCGGATCATCGTGAAACGGTTCGAACGGAAGGCGTCGACCACTTGCCGCGAATAGCAGCGGTGCGAGTACCTCACCCGCGTGTCCGACCGACGCACCGCGCAGTCGTGTCACGTCCGAAAGCGACCCCTTATGTGCGAGCCGGCAGAGAGACCCGTGACCGTCACTGCTGATTGCAAGCCCAGGCACCAGATCGAATGGCTCGGGCCGCAGTGCGTATTCCGTGGCAGACAACAGCGCGACATCGATCGACCGCGCGTCGAGCCACTCGCCTAACTGCCGGTAAGTTCCGGCCGTCAGCGAAAGGCGATCGCTCCAACCACCCTCCTGCAGGCCCCACACCAAGGCACGTGCGTCGAGATCGGATGGGGCGCCGAGACGAAGGACAGGCATCGCTGACGATGATGCCTCATGAGGTTACGAAGCGAACAACTCGATCATCGTGATTTCGGGACGCACGCCAAGCCGGATACGGCGGTTCCATCCCAAACCGCGGTTGGTGTACACGAGGTGGCTATCGGCGGCGGCGAGTCCCGCGACGAAGCGAGTGTCTTGAATCGTCGTGTACGGAACGCCGATCAGCGGCAACTGAATCTGCCCGCCGTGGGTATGTCCGCTGAGCATCAAGTCGAAGCGCTCATGACTGATGGAGCGATAGCTGTCTGGGTTGTGCGCCATTACCAACCGCGGTAGATCGTTGGTGCTGCAGCGTGAGAACGCAGCCACCGGATCGATCTTGGCGGACCAGAAGTCGTCCAGGCCGACCAGCTCCACGCGACCGCTACCGTTGCGCAACGAAACGACGCGAGCCTCGTTGCGCAGCAGCTCGACATTGTGTCGAGCCAGCGCCTCACCGAGTCGTTCACCACCCTCCGGCATACCGGGCTCGGCCCAACTGTACCAATGGTCGTAGTCGTGATTGCCGGGCACCGCAAACGCTGGCGCCACCTGCGCCAGCGGTGCGAGTAGTTTTGCGACATCGGCAAACATTGCAGGATCGTGCGTGATGAAATCGCCGGTCAGGAGCACGAGCTCGGGCTCGAGTGCCAACGCCTCCTCGATCGCATTCGCTACATAGCTCGCACCGACCTGAGTCGAACGATGAATGTCGGAGATCTGGACGACGCGTAGCCGATCGAGC
>CAZAHQ010000151.1:0-8536 GCA_964484415.1 uncultured Acidobacteriota bacterium
GTCAGTTCCGTGCGCCGTTCGATCTGTTCCAGTTGTTCTCGGAACGCGATCAGACCTTCGTCGAGAATCCGGTTGGAACCGACGAGTTCTCGCCGGGACGCGACCTCGGCGTTGCATACTTTGGGAGTGCCTCGAACCAGCGATTCCACTGGACCATCGCGGTCCAGAATGGTGACGGCGAGAACAGTACCGGAAACTCCGACGACGGGTTGCTCACGTCGGCGCGCTTGGAGTTCCAAAACGCCGGCGGATTCGATTACAAGGCGACGGCCGTCGATCGTGCCGAAGGACTGCGCTGGACGACGGGAGTTGCTTATACCGACAACAGCACGGGACCACTGGTCGGCGACACACCTGGTGACGGCGATAACAGTTGCGAACCGGGCGTCGACAAGAAATGCAGCTACGACACCGTGGGTCGCTCTGCGCTCGAACTGTTCGGCGCCCTACGCGGTAGTCGCTGGCAGGCGAATGCGACGATCCAGAAATGGACGATCGAGGCTGGCCGCACCACACCCGAGGGCCGGTCGGATGATCTGGGAATCACCTACTGGAACGTCGATTTCGGCTTCTTCGTTTGCAATGGCTGGGAGTTGGCGGCTCGTTACGGCCAGATCAAATACGACGATTCGCTCGCGTTCTTTGATCCGGAACTGCCGTTTCTGCCTCCGATCGTCAGCGATCGTACCGACAAGGAATGGCGGATCGGCGTGAACCGCTACTTCCTCAATAACAACCTCAAGCTGCAGGTCGACTTCGGTCAGGACGGTTTCAAGTTCGAAGATCGGTTCGACGATGACGGCGACGTCCTGAAGGGCGTGAACGAAGGCACGTCGAAGGGGCTGCGCGCGATGCTCAGCTTCTTCATCTGAGGGAGGTAGAGGTGATGCAACACTCGTTCAAGTACGTTTCATCGCTGCTCTTGGCTGGCACACTCGCGGTTGGCCTGGCCGCCGCTGGTGAGGCAACCGCCGGCAAAGACGGTTTCAAACTCGGCGAAGGCACCGACTACACGCTCGAAGCGCATTTCCTGACCCAGGTGCGGGGTACCTACTCCAACCAGAGGACGAACTTCGCCGGGGATCTGTACGCCTGGATCGGCGATCGCGTCGAGGTCCCGGACGCGAAGAGCACCGAAGTTTCCGGACTCGGTTCGTTTCGGATGCGGCGCGTCCGTGCGATGTTCAACGGGAAGGCCTACAAGCCCTGGCTGACGTGGAAACTGGAAACCGAGTTGTACGGTGACAAGACGAAGCCGCGTTTGCTCGACGGATACATCAAGCTCGGCAACGACACCGGTTTCTATGGACAGGTTGGTCAGTTCAAGGCGCCATTCGATCTCTTCGTGTTGGCAGCCCCCTGGAAGCTCCAGTTCGGCGAGTTGCCCATCGCTGCCTCGCTGTCACCGGGCTACGATCTCGGAGCACTCGCCGGTTGGCGCAGCCCTGAGGGGCACTGGCTGGCGCGACTCGCGATCCAAAACGGCGCCGGCAGCAACGTCCCAGACGACAACAACGGGAAACTCACCTCACTGCGCGTCGAGTATCAAAACAAGGACGGCTTCGGCGATGACCGCACCTCGGCATTGCACTCCGACGACACCGCATACACCGTTGGCTTCGGGTGGATCAGCAATCAGGTCGGCGGCCTGGTTTCCGAAGAAACGGGTGGGAGCTGCCTGATCGGCACCACTGCCAACTGCATCTTCGACAACACCAATCGTTCGGCGTTCGAGTTGTTTGCCGCCATGCGGACGCGCGATCTTTCGATTACCACCTCTTGGAAGAAACACACGATCGAAGATGGACTTCTGACCGACATCTCCGGCACCACCGACGATAAGGAGATCACCGCAGCCGCGGCCGATGCGGGATGGTTTTTGTTCAATGAGAAGGTCGAATTCGTCGGTCGCTACTCGTTGCTCAAGCAAACCGATCCGGGTTTCATTGCGCCGCCACTTGGCCCCGATGGAATCAGCAATCCGGCGGTCAAGCCCTCGGCTCCGCCAAATCTGGTGTGGGGATCCGAGCGGACCCGGCAGTGGGGTTTGGGCTTCAACTACTACTTTCGCGAACACAACATGAAGATGCACTTCTCCTGGACCCAGACCGAGATCAAGAACGAGGTGCTCGACAGACTGAAGATCTATGTTCCGGATCCAGGACTGGGCACTCCGGTCATTCAGCAGCGCCTGTTCTTCGGCCGCGAGGGTGTGATCTATCGAAAATCGCCTGTGTGGTACGCGATGCTGACGTTCTACATTTGATCTCTGCCTCCGAGCGACAAAACGAAAGGGCGGCCGCAAGGCCGCCCTTTTTTCTTGCAGTCCTGGTGCCGAACGTAATCAGGGCATGATTCGCGCCGTCTTGATGTAGTCGAGTTTGGCGAACGTCTGAGTCAGATAGGCGTTTCCTTCCGCTTGGATTCTTTGCTGGTTCGGTGTTTCCCCATAGCCGGAGAACAGTTCATCGACGATGTTCATGCCTTCGATCACCTTGCCGAATGGAGAGAAGCCCTGGCGGTCGAGTCCTGCGTTGTCCCGCAGATTGATGAACAACTGAGTCGTGCGGCTGTTGGCCCCCGAGGTTGCAAATGTCAGGTAGCCCCGCTTGTTGCTTTCCTTGACGGGGTCATCAGCGATCTGCTTGGCGCGCCACGCGACGTTTGTTTGTGGGTCGCCGTTGATTCCGAACTGCACCACGAAATTGGGCATCACTCGGAAGAAGCGGCACTCATCGAAGAACTTGGTTTCGACCAGCTCCTTGAAACGGTCGGCACCGATCGGGGCCCAGTCGCGATGGACTTCCACGATGACGTCCCCTTTGCTGGTTTCGAATTTGACCTTGTACACGTCGGACACCTTCTTCGCGTCATCGGCGGCGAGGGCCGGCAGCAGGGTTGCCAACCCCATCAGCGCGGCAGTGACTATGGCGTTACGGCTCATCGACTTCTCCTTTCGTGTTCCGATTCGGGACGGCGGATCTTAACCTCGCTTTTCACTCCACGCCGCTGGGAGCTTTCCCTGTTGCATGCGCGACCTACATTTCAGTCTGCCCCTCTGTCTGGTGCGACGGGAGATGACGGTCGTGGCACAGTTAGATCGCTTTTTGGAGGTACTGCTGCAGCGCGGTGCGCACGAGCTGCGTCTGGTATCGAACCAATGCCCGACGTTCTTGTTCCCTGATGGAGAGCGCCCCGCCAGCCAGGCACAACCGACACTCGACCAATTGTTGGTCTTGCTCGGCGAGATCATCGATGTTTCTTTGATCGCACGTGTGCAACAAACTGGAACAGCACGCGGCCGTGTCAGCCGGCCGGGTCTCGCGCCGCTGGCCGTAGAACTCGAGATCGAGGGGCCCACACTGACCGCCCGTTTCCGACCGGACGCGCCACAGGATCTCCCATCGATGACTGGTGCCGAAACCGCGGCGCCGCGCGCCAGCGTGTTGCCGGTAGCGACCAGCACCGGTCCGACACCCCCGGCTGCGATCGCGACGCTGAGTGCCACAACGACCACGACAGCACCTCCGGTCATCATCGCGGCGACAGCGCCTGCCGGATCCAACACTGCGACATCCGCGGCAACGACTGGTTCGAGTGGGAGTGCGGAGCGGATCGAATCGCTGTTGCGGATGTTGGTCGAGCGCAAAGGCTCCGATCTCCATCTCTCCAGTGAAGAGCGGCCGATCCTGCGAATCGACGGCGAGATCCAACGGATCGAGGAATGGCCCGAGGTGGCACCCGAGGCGATGCGTGCGCTGTTGGAGCCGATCATTCCGGAACGTAATCGCCGCGAGTACGACGAGATCAAAGACACCGACTTCGCTCACGAGATTCCCGGCGTAGCGCGTTTCCGAGCCAATATCTTCGCGGACCGCAAAGGCCCGGGAGCTGTCTTCAGAGTGATCCCGTCGAAGATCCTCACCGCGCAGGATCTGTCGCTCTCGCCTCACATTCTCGACCTTTGTAAGCTGACCAAGGGCCTGGTGTTGGTGACCGGGCCGACCGGTTCGGGCAAGTCGACGACACTCACCGCGTTGGTCGATCACGTCAATCGCATTCGGCACGATCACATCATCACGATCGAAGATCCGATCGAGTTCGTTCACGACAACCGAACCTGTTTGGTGAATCAGCGCGAGGTCGGCGTGCACACTCAGTCGTTCAAACGCGCCTTGAAGGCGGCCTTGCGCGAAGATCCCGACATTGTTCTGGTGGGGGAGATGCGCGACTTGGAGACGATCTCGATTGCGATCGAGACCGCCGAGACCGGCCATCTCGTCTTCGGAACGCTGCACACGACGACCGCCGTGTCCACGATCGACAGGATCATCGACCAGTTCCCCTCCGATCGTCAGGCGCAGATTCGCACCATGCTGAGCGAGTCCTTGAAGGGCGTGATCGCGCAGACGCTCTGCAAGAAGCTCGGCGGCGGCCGGATCGCTGCGCTCGAGGTACTGGTCGGCATTCCGTCGGTGGCGAACTTGATTCGCGAGGGGAAGACCTTCCAGATCCCTTCGATCATGCAGACCGGCCGCAAGCACGGCATGGTCACCATGAACGATGCCTTGGTCGATCTCGCCAAGCGCGGCCTGATCAGCGCCGAAGAGGCGTTCGTCAAGTCGGTCGACAAGACGAGCATCGTCGCGGCTCTGAAGACGCTCAACGCCGACTTGTCGTTTCTCGCCGCTCCCGTTTGACGCGAGCCGCGCGCTGGATCAGCTCTTGGTCAGGTCGATCAACTCGATGCCGCCCTGCTGCGCGAACTGATAGATTCTCTCGTCGCGGTAAAACTCGCCGAAATGGATCTTGCGAATCCCTGCGTTCGCGATCAGCTTGAAGCAGTTCCAGCACGGGCTGGCGGTAACGTAGATTTCTCCCCCCTCGAGCCGTACCCCCTGCGAGGCGGCCTGGACTATTGCATTGGCCTCGGCGTGCACGGTACGGACGCAGTGCCCGTTGTCCATCAGATGTCCGACGTCATCGCAGTGATCCAGGCCTCGAATCGAACCGTTGTAACCCGTCGAGAGGATCGTCTTGTCGCGTACGATGACGGCGCCGACGTGTTTCCGATCGCATGTGCTGCGGGTCGCCACTTGCCGCGCGATGTTCATGAAGTACGTGTGCCAGTCGGCCCGTTCGTGACCCATCGCGAACAACCCCCAATCAATGCGGCAGACCTACTTGCCGAGTTGTAAGACGGACCCCATTCTGGACAAGGTCTGTACGGTTTTCTACCACTATGACCAGGAGCGACTGTGAACCACGCCGACGAGATCCCACTCTCGGGCCCGGATATCGACGACAGCGACATTCGAGCGGTGACGGAGGTGTTGAAGACTCCGCAGCTCTCGCTCGGCCCGCGAGTTCCAGAGTTCGAGGCAGCGGTCGCGCACTATTGCGGTGCGCGACATGCGGTCGCAGTCAACTCGGGGACATCTGGACTGCACCTGGTCAATCACGCGCTCGGGTTGGGGCCTGGCGACGAGGTCGTCACGACTCCTTTTTCTTTTGTGGCCAGCAGCAATAGCGTGTTGTTCGTCGGGGCGACTCCCGTGTTCGCCGAGATCGACCCGATCACCTGGGATCTCGACCCTGCCGCAGCCGCGGCGGCAGTCACGTCGCGCACGAAGGCGCTGCTCCCCGTTCACGTCTTCGGCCGACCTTGCCCGATGCCCCGCTACCTCGAAATCGCCGACAAGCTTGGCGCTGCAGTGGTCGAGGACTCTTGCGAAGCGATCGGCACCACGATCGGCGGCAAGCATGCCGGGACTTTCGGCACCGCCGGGATGTACGCGTTTTATCCCAACAAGCAGATGACCACCGGCGAAGGCGGGATCGTGATTACCGACGACGGCGCACTCGCCGAGGTGTTGCGTTCGTTGCGAAACCAGGGGCGCGGCGCCGACGGCTCTTGGCTAGCGCACGAGCGCTTGGGTTTCAACTTCCGCCTGCCCGATATCCTCTGCGCACTCGGTACCAGCCAGCTCAAGCGGATGGAATCGTTCATCGTTCAGCGTCAACGCGTCTTCGATCTCTACCAACATCACTTGGCAGGCTTGGAAGAGATCCTCCGCCCTGCCGCGGCCTGCAGCGATGAGCGCATCTCCTGGTTCGTCTACGTTGTCGCCTTGCGCGAGGGGACGCCGCGCGAACGACGCGACGCTGTGCTCGAAGAGCTGCGGCGGCGCGGTATCGGCTGTCGCAACTACTTCTCGCCGATTCACCTGCAGCCGTTCTATCGCGACCGTTTCGGCCTGCGCGAAGGGATGTTCCCTGTTACCGAGTCGGTCGCCGCGCGCACGATCGCATTGCCGTTCTTCAATCAACTGACTGAGGGGGACATTGCGCGCGTTGCGGCAGCGTTGAGAGCCGCGTTGGCCGCGACGCGGCAGTTGGCATAACCGGCGCGCCCGGCGTCGATCGCTTTACGGGCGCTTGCGGCCCGCCACATACAGAAATCCGCACAGCGCCACGAGTGCCATCAACCCGAGCAGTTCACCCGGCACGCCGGCGACAAGCACGCTGCGCCCTTTGGGATTGGGGATCACACCGCCTATCACCCCAGCCGCGACCGCAACCCCAGCAAGACCCTCACCTGCCACCAAACCCGACGCCGCCAGGACACCGCGATTGGCGGCCCCCTCCGAGTCTCCCGACGCGAGGCCCGCGTGGTCGCACAGGCCGCGCACGCAGCCGCCGACGAAGATCGGCATCATCGAGGCCAGCGGCAAATAGACTCCGATCGCGAACGCCAATCCCGAGACGCCGCAGAGCATCGCCGCGATCGCAATCCCGCCGCCACTGAGCACCAGATCCCACGGCAACTGTCCGGACAGCACGCCCTCGATGATGGTCTTCATCAACGTCGCTTGTGGCGCGGGAAGTTCCTTGGATCCGAACCCATAGGTCGACCCGAGCATCAGCACCGTGCCGGCAACCGCCCAACAGGCGACCGAGGCGCCGATCAACTGCCCCAACTGCTGCTTGGCCGGTGTCGCCCCGACCAAGAACCCTGTCTTCAGATCCTGTGAAATATCTCCGGCCTTCGACGCGGCAATGGCGACGATCGTTCCGACCGTCAGGACGGCCGCGCGTGCGCCACCGTCGGTCCAGCCGGCCGCCGCAAACACGCTCGCCACGCCGATCAACGTGACCAGTGTGATGCCCGAGGTCGGTTGTGAGGTCACACCGACGATTCCAACGATCCTGGCCGCGACGGCGACGAAGAGCAGACCGAAGATACCAACGCCCGCCGCGCAGACAGCGCGCGGAACCGGCCCCATTTCTCCGGCAAACACCCCCGGCACAAGTCCAGCCACGGCAACCACGAACACGATGCCGCCGATCACGAACCAACCCGGCAGATCACGATCTTTCTCGTCGACCGCACGGCTGCCGCCGTCGCCGCGCAACCCTTTGGCAACCGCGCCGAACGCGCCGAGCATCGTCGGGAGATTGCGCATCACGGTGAGAATCCCAGCCGTCGCCACGGCACCGGCGCCGATGTAACGCACGTACCGTGACCAGATCTGCCCCGCGTTCATATCGGAGATCAGCACCTGTGTCTCCGGGTACAGCGGCGTGCTGAGCTTGCTACCCAACCATGCGATGAGTGGAATCAGAGCCAACGAGCTCACGATTCCGCCTGCCACACAGACCGCCGATTGCCGATAGCCGAGCACGAAGCCGACGCCGATCAGTGCCGGGGCGATCTCGATCGCAAGTTCTGCCTTGGGGAGCCACGGCAGCGCACTGGCCAACTCGTTGGGCATCAGCATCACGCCGCCGAGCAGCAGCTTGATCGCGGCACCCACCGCCATCCCGTAGAAGATCCACGCTGCGCCCGCCGATGATGTGGTGGTCGCCTTGAGCACGGTGGCGCACGCCGCGCCTTCGGGATACGGCAACTCGTCGTGAGCCTTCACGATCAGCAACCGTCGCAGCGGGATCATCGCTGCCAATCCCAACACTCCGCCGAGGAAGCACAGCACCACCACTTGCCAGTAAGGCGGTGCCATTCCCCACAGAAACAGCGCTGGAATCGTGAAGATCGTTCCGGTCGCGAGCGATGTGGAGGCCGAGCCGATGGTCTGCGAGAGGTTCGCTTCCAAGATCGTGACGCCAGCGCGACGGAGCAGCGCGACGGTCATCACTGCCGCGGGTATGGAGGCGGCGATCGTGAACCCGACGCGCAGCCCGATGTAGGCATTGGCGGCGCCGAACACCACTCCCAGCACCACTCCTGCAATCACCGCCTTGAGCGTGAACTCGGCGATCGACTCTCGCGGCTTGACGGTCATGGTCTCTCCGATGTCGCGGGCGGACCGCCCTGGCGGGCGCTTATACCACACACTATTTCTGCTTTTTAGGTACGTTCGGGTTGCTCGGCTCGCGCTCGATGGTCCTAGACTGTGCGAGGGTAAGGCGACGTCGAATGGTTCAGAAGAAGTCGACGGAAATGGTCAGCGCCAGATTGGACGCGCTCCGGGGCCGTTGTCATCGGCTCGAAGGAGTGTTCCGCCTCACACGTGCC
>CAZAHQ010000152.1:0-8496 GCA_964484415.1 uncultured Acidobacteriota bacterium
ACTGCGGCGCGGCCTCGATCTCCGAGTTGCATCGTGTGTCCCGCTTCGTGCGGATCACCGGTGCCGGCCTGCGTGAATCGCACGCGCACGACGTGATCATCACCAAGGAAGCACCGAATTATTCACTCGAGTAGAGTGCGGTGAGCTCGTTCGCCTGCGGTCCATCGATGCGCGCGATCGTCGTGCGTGAACTCGGCGCACCCGAGGTGTTGGCACTCGAGGAAGTTCCCGTACCGGTACCGGCTGCGGGGCAGGTGCTGGTCAAGCTTGTCGCCACCGGCGTGAACTTCTCAGAAACCGAACGCCGACGCGGTACCTACATGCGGCCCACTCTGCCGTGGATTCCAGGCAGCGAAGGTGCTGGGGTCGTCGCACGCGTCGGTCCCGGTGTCGATCCATCCATCGTCGGAGGACGCGTCGCGTTCTGGGCGATGCCGCCGGCGGTCAGCGGTACGTATGCCGAGTTTGCCGTCACCCCTGCCGACAGTTTGTTTCGGCTCGACCCGCGGGTGAGTTTCGAGCAGGCCGCGGCGCTTCCGCTGCAAGGATTGACTGCGTACCTGTTGGTGTACCGGGCTGCTGAACTGCGAGCCGGCCAGACGGTGCTGATTCATGCCGCAGGCGGTGGGCTTGGACTGATCGCCACGCAATTGTGCCGGCGGCTCGGCGCACGCGTGCTCGGCACGGTCTCCAACGCCGCCAAGAGAGCTGCCGTGATCGACGCCGGCGGCGAACCGTTCGAATACGGCGAGGATTTGGCGGCGCGCGTCCATGCCGCCACAGAGGGCCGCGGCGTCGATCTGGTGCTCGATTCGATCGGAATCGCAACGCAGCCTGTGAGTCTGTCCGTACTCGCGCCGTTCGGCAGGTTGATTCACTACGGCGATGCGAGCGGCGCGCCGCGGCCGATCGATCTCGAAACGTTGTACGACCGATCGATCCAGGTCGGAGCCTTCGGTCTCAACCTCGATCACGCTCCAGGGATCGCCACCCAAGCGCGAAGAGACCTGGTGCAGTGGACGGCGGACGGATCGCTGCGGTTGACGATCGCCGCGGCGTTACCGCTTGCCGCTGCGGCCGAGGCACATCGCCGATTGGAGTCGCGTCAGACAGCAGGGAAGTTGTTGCTGCTTTTGTAGGTACCGCCACGGTGACCGCTGCGCGACGAACGAGTCTTCAGGCTGGGCCGCATGGAGTCGCCGGAACACCGACGATCGACCCGTCGGATGACGTTGGAGTCGGGCGCGTCCGACTTATCGAAACGAAGTACCTCTTGAGCCGCGCGACGCGCGCGCACACGGCTGGTCTTTCTGAGCAAAGCGGGATCGGAATTCTGTTTGAGGCTTCTGCTACATCTATCGGGATCGTCGTTGTGTCGCTGTGTGCCGGACGAGTCAGATCCCACGAGCCGGCGAGCTTGCAAAGCGCGTTTCGCCCGAGGACCGAGTACTGGTAACCAAAACCTGCGCTCGGAAGATGCGCATCACGCAGTCGTGTATCTGCCAGATCCGAGTCGAGCGCGAACTACGAGCTTTGCCCCAGCTCCTGGTCGATCAAATCGAGCCCTGCGTGCAGGTCGTGCTCTTCGATGCACAGGGGCGGTGCCACGAACAAGAAATTCCAGCGCGTCGACACATGCACCCCGCGCCCTTGCAATCGCGCCGCAATCTGTTTGATCGGCGCGGCACTCGCGGCCGATCCGCCCTGCGGCACGAACGGCTCGCGCGAGGCGCGGTCCTTCACCAACTCGAGCACGCCATACAAGCCGATAGCGCGCGCATCACCGACGATCGCGTGCCGGGCCTGCATCGCGCGCAGGCGCGTGAGTAGCGTCCCTTCCAGCGATGCGGCGCGTGTCACCAACCCTTCGCTCTGCAACACCGCGACGTTGGCGAGCGCCGCGGCCAGTGCGATCGGGTGCGCGGTGTGCGTCATGCCGGTGACCAAGGGGTTCTGGTCGAAGTGCTGCGCCACGCGCGCGTTGACGGCCACCGCGCCGAGTGGTGCATGACCGCTGGTGATCGCTTTGCCGAGCGCCATCATGTCGGGGGTCACATCGCAGTGTTCGGTGGAAAACCAGCGACCGGTGCGACCGAAACCGGTCAGCACCTCGTCGGCGATCAACAGAATGTCGTGTCGATCGCAGATCGCGCGCAGACGCGGCATCCACTCGCGCGGCGGAATGAATGCGCCGTTGGTGCCGGGAATCGCTTCCACCACCACCGCAGCGATCGTGGACGGGTCCTCGCTCTCGATCACTTCCTGAATCTGATCGGCACAGGGGCGTGAGCACCGATCGGGCGACGTGTGCCACGGGCAGCGATAGCAGTACGGGTCTTCCAAACGCACGATCGACGACAACCACGGTTCGAACGGATCGCGTCGCTCGTCACCGGTCGCCGCCAACGCGCCGAGCGTTGCGCCGTGATACGAACGCCGCCGCGCCACGATCTTCGAGCGTCCGGTCACGAGCCGCGCGATCTTGATCGCGTGTTCGACCGCGTCGGCTCCCCCCATCGTGAACAAGAACCGATCGAGTCCCGGCGGCGTCACGGCCGCTAACGCCTCGCCAGTCCGGCCTCGGATCTCGGTCGCCATGTACGGAGCGGCAACGCAGAGCGTGCGCGCTTGAGCAGCAATCGCATCGGCAATCGCAGGGTGATACAGCCCCGCGTTGGCATTGAACACGCCGCTGGCCAAATCCAAGATCCGCTGACCGGAGGCGGTGGTGTAGTGGCAACGATCGGCCGACACCACCAGCGGCGGATACAACCCCGCCTGCGCGGTCCACGTGAACAGCGTGTGGCGACGATTTAGCTCGACAAACGATGTCGGATCGAACACGCGGCGACCGTATCATAGGCGCCGCTTCCTGTGGAGAGTGCCGATGCCTAAGTCTGTTTTGGTTGCCGCTCTTGCGTTCTGCCCTCTGTCTTGGATTTGGGCCGCATCACGTGGGATGACCCCGGAGGACACCTATCGGCTGCAAACGCCGGCACAGCTCGAACTATCGCCCGATGGGTCGACCGCCGCGGTGGTGTTGGAGACCGCACTCGAGGAAAGGAACAGCTACGGCCACACGTTGTGGTTGGTGCCGCTTTCAGGCACGGGCGAGTGGAAGCAGGTCGGGCCGAAGCAGGCCGACGTGTCGCATCCGCGGTTTCTCAAAAACGGCGCGCTGGCTTATCTGGTCGACCAGGGCGACGGCGCGCAGCTTTACGTTGCCAAGGCACGCAGTGCTCGCGGCAAGCGAATCACGCAGTTGAAGGAAGGGGTCGAAGGGTACGCGGCCTCTCCCGATGGCACGCAGTTCGTGGTGGTGCGCGAGGATCCCGAAACGCGAACGACTGAACAGTTGGCCAACGGTCCGATCGTCATCAAGCGCACGCAAATTCAAGCCGATGGTGCCGGTTTTCTCGATGAGCGCCGCAGCCATCTCTGGATCGTCGAGGCCTCGGGGCGCAGCGAGCCGCGTCGACTTACCTCGGGAGCGTACGACGACGGCCAACCGGCCTGGTCACCCGACGGCAAGACCATTGCGTTCGTCTCCAACCGCACGCCCGACCCGGACACCAACGACAACACCGACATCTTCGTGATTGCACCCGACGGTACCGGCTTGCGTACGCTTGCCGCCAACGCCGGGCCGGATGCATTCCCGACTTGGTCGCATCGCGGAGACAAGCTCGCGTTCATCGGACAGGTGCGTGTCAACGACTACTACATCGTCACGCGTGTGATGACGGTCGCGACGGAGGGCGGCACACCGTGCGACCTCAGCGGGCATCTCGATGCGTGGGTCTCGGGCGATTCGCTCAACGTCAGCTCGACCAACTTGGCGCGCTTGAACTTCACCCCCGACGACAGTGCCATCATCACCACCTTCGATCGCCGCGGCGCCAACTATCTCGCGTCGATCGACCTAGTGCGCGGCGAGGTGACGGAGCCGTTCGGCGGTGCCGCCCTGATCGGCGTGCCGCGGTTGAGCCCCGACGGGAAGCAGCTCGTCTACGCACAGGAAGATCCGACGCATCCCACCGAGTTGTATGTGCGCGCGCTTGCCGGCGGCGAGCCCCGGCGGCTGTCGCACTGGCATGATGGTCTGTTGTCCGATGTCAAACTCTCCACCCCTCAAAAGCTCAGCGTGAAGAACGCCGGTGGCGAGTCGGTCGAATCGTGGCTGTATCCACCGCTCGATCCAGTACCGGGCAAGAAGTACCCGCTGGTGCTGTACATCCACGGCGGCCCTCAAGGATTCGACGGCGATTACTTCGATGTCGGTCTGGAAAATCAGATCTTTCCGGCAGCAGGGATGGCGGTGTTGCGGGTCAACTATCGCGGCAGCACGTCGTATGGTGAGGCGTTCTGCCACTCGCTTTGGGGCGACTGGCATTGGCGTGAGTACGAGGACCTGATGCTTTCGGTCGATGCCGCGATCGCCACAGGTTGGGTCGATCCCGACCGGCTCGGGCTCGGCGGCTGGTCATACGGCGGGATCATGACGATCTGGACGGTGGGCCACACGGATCGATTCAAGGTAGGTGTTCCCGAGCGATTCGAAATCGATTACCTGTCGTGCTTCGGCCAGGACCAATGGTTCTCGCAGTATCTGGCCGAACTCGGCGATCCGTTCAAGGATGCCGATCACTACCGCAAGCTCTCGCCAGGCTCGTACGCCGCCAACATCAAGACGCCGCTGTACCTGATCAGCAACGAAAAGGACGGCAACTGCCCGTTGCCGCAAGCGATGCAGTTCTATCAGCGATTGAAGCATCTCGGCGTATCGACCGAACTCACGATCTATCCCGACGAACCGCACTCGATGACGCAGCCGAAGCACCTTGTCGATCGATTGCATCGTTTGCTGACGTGGTTCGGGACGATGTAACCGAGTGGCGCGCCGTCGCGCGTGACGCTGTCGTCGCGGCTACATCAATCCGCGCGGCAGCGATTTGGACCAGACCTTCTCGCGGAACTTCTGCTTGTCGCGCCACAACGTGCGGGTCACCGTCACGTAGAACGTCGTGGCGTCGGAGCGGACGTCGAACTTGGTCTCCAGCGAGAAGCGGCCGGCCTTCGCCTCAAAGGCGTCGCGCATCTGCCCGAAGAACGAGGCGTGCGCCGAATCGGTGGTGCTGACCTCGTAGCGATACTGTTCTTCGGTGTGAAAGCGCTGCTGCACGATCTGCCACGGTTCGTTGCCGCGCCATTCGTAGCGCACGACACCGCGCTTGGTGTCGCGCGTGACGGTTCCGGCGGCGGGCCAGTGTCCGCCCGACAGCGCCTTGGCATCGGGCCGCTCCGCACGCGGCTCCGGGCGAAACAAAAGGGGACTCGGCATCGTCTCGAGACACTCTTCCGACGCCACGTCAGCCTCGTTGCAATTCCGCAGTGTCGGCAACTCGAGACTGCTCTCTGCATCGACCGTCAGCGTCAACGTGCTGTTGGCCGGACCGGGCCATGCCATCGGAAACTGCGCACCGCAAACCGTCAATCGCACCTGATGCCCCGCACCAAAGGTCCAACTGGTGGCGTGCAGATTGAACTGCAACCGCACCGGTCGATCGGTTGGCATTGGTTTTGGTGCCTCGCGCGACACGCGCTGCGTGCCCGGTTGCAACGCGCCGGTGACCAGCGCCACACGGCCATCGCGCGCGCGGTCTTCGAGGCGCGCACTGATGGTAGCGACTGCTGATGAGCTGCCGATCCGTAGCACCACGTTCGGAAATCCAGCGACGGTGATCGGCTTGGAGAGTGGGGCGCTGTCGAACACGAAGCACCCTTCGACATCGTGCTGCATGTCGCCGGTCGGCTCGCCCCACCAAACACCGGCTGCGGTGCCGGTGGCCGGCGCCACCGCGCGGGTCAGCGTGGATGGTCCCGCAGAGGTTCTGTCGGTGTGGCCGAGCACACCGCCCGACAACAACTGCCAGCGCGCACTCGCACGTGCGTTCGGCTTCCAGTCGGACTGCACCCAGTAACCGGGAACCAGCTTTGCATCCTCGCCCGGCGCGTGACCTGCACGCAGAAACAGCGATAAGCGCGGTTCTTCGTCGACACCGTTCTGAACACCCTTCAGCCACCGATCCCACCAGCGCAGCGCCTGTTGCCGCCACTCATGATTCGGGCCCGGCTCGCCGCTGTCGGGCCAGTTGTGGTTCCACGGTCCGATCTCGGCCTTCACCGGCACCTTCAGGTAGTCCAACGCGCGCAACACCGTGTCGCGATAACCGTCGAGCCATCCGCCGATCAGGTACACCGGCACCTGTATCGACTCGGGATGAAAGCGCAACGAGCGCGACTGCCACCACGCCGAATCGACCGAGCGCTCCAGATACGTCAGCAGCCACGGGTACGCTTCGAATCGCTGCCGTTGCCACGATTCGTCCAGAACGTAGTCAGGGGACTGCGGCATTCCCAGTTCGTGATCGATCTCGAGCGCGTAGGGGTCGATGTGCAGCGCGCCGTCGATGTAGTGAACGTCGTCGTGAAACAGATCGTCGCTGGCGTGCAGTGCCAGGATCGCTTTGAGTTCAGGAGGTCGGCGCATCGCGGTCATCAGGGCGTTGAAGCCACCCCAACTGATACCCCACATTCCAACAGCGCCGGTGCTGAACGGTTGCTTCGCCAACAGCGCCACCAACTGCACCGCATCATCGAGCTCGACGTCGGAGTACTCACGATCGGGGACCGAACCGTGCGACGACCCAGTGCCGCGCACGTCGACCTTGGCCATGGCGTAGCCGCGCTGCGCGAACCAGTGGTAGAGCGGGTAATCGCGAATGTAGAACAGATCATCTTTGCGATAGGGGAGCAGCTCCAACAGAACAGGGAACTTCTCGTCGGGGGCTTTTGGCTGCGGCAGGAAGTACGTCACCGACAAACGGACGCCGTCGGGCATCGTCAGCCAATCACGTTTGATCAAGACCTCGTAGCGCGCCGGCGCCGGGTATGAAAACGCCGGCGATGGCACTTGGGCCACCGCCGGCGTGGTGAGAGTCAAAGCAAAGGCACACCCAAGGCCAAGGCGCGTCACCACCCGTATCGAACACCGAGGCGGATATTGCGCGGGGTCGACCAACTCAACGGTTGACCGAAGCTCCCGCCGTCACGATCCTCGATGTCGGTTGCTACGCCACGGTTGAACGCGTTGAAGATGTCGGTGAACAACTCCAGCGATCCGTCGCCGATCGGCTTCTTCCAGGACAACCGCAGATCGACCGTGTTGGTTGGTGCAAACCGCCGGCTACCTCTGGTCTCGGCGAAATAGCGCACGCGCGCACCGCCTGGTCCGTCGACGCGCTGGCAGTCGAACGTGCCCGGGTCGTCTGGATTGTCGACCAGGATGCAACGGGCGCGACGCGTCCAGTTGTCGCCACTGTAGTACGTGTAGAACCACGAAAATGAGAGGTTGGCTCGGGGAACGAGCCATGTCCCCTGTAACTTCACCTCGTGCGTTTGGTCGTGGGTCAACTTGCCATCGGCGTTGATCAACGAGTTGGGGGAGTCCAAGAACGAACTCGGTCCATAACTGTTGGTCAGGTTATTGTCGAAGTTCCCCTCGACCTTGGAGTACACATAGGAGGCGTTGAGTTGCCAGTTGTCGCGCAGGCGGCGTGTCGCGGTGAGCAGAACGCCGCGGTACTTGCGAAACAGCCCAGGCGCGTTTTCGAGTCGCAGCGGCTGGATGTCTCCGCCCGTGTACTCATAGAGCGTTACCGGCGCGATCGGGGAATCCTCGTTCTCGTTGGGGATGAACCCCTCGATCGGCGAGAAGTCTTGTCGTCGCCCAACCGTCTCGATGAAGTCGGAATTCTTGCGATAGATCAGCGTGGCACCGAGCGTGAACGAGCCCGGTAGTTCTCGATCGAAACCGGCAATCCACTGATCGAGATACGGGTGTTTCAAGTCAGGGTCGATCGAGTATCTCTTGCCGGTAACGGCGGACTCGTCCACGAAACCGCTCGGCCAATTGGTGATCGAGTATCCCGGCTCGAACGCCCCCTTGTCGACGTAGTAGTAGAACGTCGAGTTGAGCTTCTCGTAGTAGCGGCCGTAGTGCGCCTTGAACAGCGTCTTGCCTTGACCATCGGGGTTCCACGCTAGACCAAGACGCAACGCGATCGGCTCAGTGCTGTACGGAGTACTGCCCTGGACGGTACCGCGGTTGATGTCGACGCGGACACCCGGATTGAGCGTGAAATTCGGCGTGATCTGCCACGCATCTTGAGCGAACAGCGAGAGCCGCTTGTTGGTGGCGCCGACATCGTAGCCGTTGCCGTAGTACGACGTGGCGTAGGGAGCCGCCGGCGGACAACCGTCACATCCTTCTTCTTCCTTGGTGCCCGGATCGTCACCGAAACCGTTGTAGATCCACTTGCCGGTGGTGTACCCATAGCGGCTGCGCACCACCGATCGCTCCACCTCCATCCCGTACTTGAAGTCGTGGGAGCCCTTGATGAAATCGGCGGCGTGGTGAGAGATCGAGGCGTTGAG
>CAZAHQ010000153.1:0-8445 GCA_964484415.1 uncultured Acidobacteriota bacterium
GACTGTTCGAGAACACGAATCCTTGCGGGTCGATGATTGCTCCCGACTCGGTTAAGCGCATGCCGTACAGATCGCTGCGCGCATCGAGTTGTTCCAGGAGCGAGTCGGCGAGCGCCGAACGCTGATCCTGCCAGGTGATCACGAAGTACGATCCGTCCCATGCCACGCGCGGCCGGTACTGATCGTCCGACCATGGCGTGATGTTGACGTATGGGTGCACGGTGCCGTTGGGGTCGATCTGTCGGAACAATAGATCGTTCTCGACACCCGACGTCAGCTCTTGCGATTGCACCATCAGCGCAACGTTGTTGCTGGCGGCCAAGCCGATGCCGAAGATTCCGTTGCCGCCGCAGCTCGAGTACGGTCCGTGAACGCTGAACTCGGGCGCCTTGACCCCCAGAGAGTCGATGAACGTCGCGACGGTGCTTGCGTAGCAGTCGTCATGGGAAGCGTTGTCGCGCCAGACCAACAGCCAGCGCCCGCCGAGAACTGCCAGTGTTGGTGTGCTCGAGAACGTCCCGTTGATCTGA
Source organism: uncultured Acidobacteriota bacterium (assembly GCA_964484415.1). Lineage (GTDB taxonomy): Bacteria > Acidobacteriota > Polarisedimenticolia > J045 > J045 > JANNUT01. Next base: position 531 of record CAZAHQ010000153.1, read on the forward strand.
ATCGGCGATGGATTGAGTAGTGCTCCATCGGAGCCTCGCACGCGCATCGCGATCGGGTTGATGTACTGACAGTTGATACCGCATCGCAGACCGACGATCAGGAAATCGCCATTCAATGCCGCGATATCGACCGGGCCGAAGCCGGGGTTCATCACCAGCATCGGCGCCGGGTCGATCACCGCGCCGTTCGTTTGGAGCCGACGCATCACGACACCGCTGCCATTGTTCCACGCCGCCATATACACAGATCCATTCCACGCAATAGCGGGGTAGCCGGGGTAGTCGGTCCCGTCGGCAGCGTCTAGCTCGATCGGCTCGGCGGTGAGTGGGTTGCCGGTGGCATCGAGCGGCTGCGCGAGGATGCGATTGCGACCCGCCGTGCTGCTGCGATAGACGACCATGTAACCGCTGCCGCTGGTTGCAACGTCTGGCCGCCACTGCGAGGGTGCGCCGAGCGACGCCGTGCGTGTCGGGCCGACGAGATTGAGCGAACTGATATTGGACGTGTAGACATCGGAGTTGTTGGTGGTGTACTCCGACCACGCGACCTGCACGCTACCGTTACCGGCGCTCGCTGTATTGCCGGTCTTGGCTCCGACAACGAGCACGCCGCCCGGATCGAGCACGACGCCTGCCGTACTCACGCGCGCGACCCGCGTATCGGTGAGCGAGCCCCAGATAGCCTTCCAGTACGTGCCGTCCCAGACGACGCTCGTTACCGCGTAGCCGCCCGGCTCGTTTGGGCCGGAGATGTTGACGCCGCTGCCGTCGAGCTTCTGCCCGCTGGTATTGATGCGCGTTCCCTTGACGGCAATCGTGTAGTCGGGGAGCTGTTCATTCCACACGGCGTAGAAGCCGCTTCCGTTGGAAACAAGTCGACTGATAGTGTTTCCAAGCAGACCGAACGGCGCCGGGTCGAGCAGGTTGAGGTTGGAGTCGAAGCGAATTGCTGTGGTTGGATCTGAGCCGGTCATCGACTCTTCATAGGCCAATAGGAAAACACCATTGGCATACGCAAGCTGCAGTCCGCCGCGCAGATAGTAGGTTCCGGTCACGATGCTGCGTGGGCCCGGATCAAGCAGCACACCGGCCGCGGAGATCCGCGATGCCACGAGATCACCACTGGACGAGGTGCTTTGGTTGACGACCACCCAGCCCGAACCATCGGACGCGACTGCCCACGTCGAGCCGACCGGCGTCATGTTGAACAGCTTGATCGGCTTCGGATCGAGGACCTGACCACTCGGGGCGACACGCAACGCCTCGAGCGACTGTTGGTAATAGCCGGTACCACCGACGTCGTAGCTCTCGAAGACAACCAACCAGTTGGTGCCGTTCCACGCCGCGCGCGGTGCTGTCTGTGCCGCACGTCCGGCTGCAATTGCAAACGGAAGGGTATCCATTGCATTGCCGGCCGCGTCGAAGCGCATGCCGTAGATGTCTTGCGAGGTTTCGCCCTCGTATCCGCCGGTGCTGTTGGCCCGGTTGTCGGACCAGATGGCCAGCACGGTGCTGCCACCCTGCGAGAGGAACGGTGAGAGTTGATTGTTTGCGGCCGAAGCAATCGCTGCGTCACCCGGAACGAATCTCGTAGGGAGTCGCACCGCCGCAAGCGCCGACCCAACCACGAGGGCCAATGCAAACGCTGCAAGTATCGACGCATAGCGATGAATGGAGAAACCTCTTTGCCGTGGGCTACTCATTGTCCTTCTCCCCTCTCCTGAAAATCTTGCAGACCGGCGTGTGCACACGCGGACTTTCTCTAATGGGCTCGTCGTAATAACGGAGCTGCTGTGCTGCACTTCTGATACCTCGAAGATTCACTCGACCTCTGATTCGTTCAAGTCGGGCCGATCGAAGCAGTATCCGATCGGTAGGCTGAACTGCGCACCACTGAATACGCGGAACGTACGATGCTGTCAGTGCCCTGAGTCACAGCCTGCACCTGACATTTGTCATGCCGCGCAGGCCGACAGTTTCGCGCTCAGCTCGCCGGCGACCAGACCCTGGGTTTGCTCGCAAAACCAGGGGGATGCCTGCGCTGTCTGGGGGGACAAATCACGCCGCTATCGCAACCGGTCGCGACTCGGTACCTTCTCGTCCCACGGAGACATTTTCTATGGCCCGGCCCAGCCTGCTGCTGATAGTCGCGTTACTCGCTTCCGCCCCGGCGGCGCTGGCCGCCCCACGCTGGTTTCGCGTTTCCATCACGCCGTTTGCGTACGACATCACCAATGAGTCGAGGCTCGATACCTACGCACGGGTCAACGCACGCCAGGACATGGAAACGCATCATGTCGACGACGGCGTGCCGTGGCCCGAGGCGCATGCCGGCACGCCGTATCACCCCGCCGCTGAAGCCAACATCGCGTTTCGTTTGGCCAACACGCCGCCTGGCATGAAGTCGTATCTAGCGGTGACGCCACTCGACAACAACCGCGGCGACATGGCCGGCTACTGGAGCGACTCGTCCAACGCACCGCGTCCAGGCGTGTGGGCCGACAAAGACTTCGACGACCCCATGGTGATCGAGGCGTACTACAAATACTGCCGCGACATGGTCAACCGCTTCCATCCCACCTACTTCAACTACGCGATCGAGTCGCTGGAGTTGGCGCGCAATGCGCCCACGCGCTGGCCGGCGTTCATGCGGCTCTTGAATGCGGTGTACCCCAGGCTCAAGCGCGACTTCCCCGCCTTGCCGATCTTCGTGTCGATCACGTTGCGCGATCCAGGCACACCCGGCATGACCGACTACACCGACGAGGTGAACGAGCTGATGAAGGTGTCGGACTACATGGCGGTCAGTACGTACCGTTATCTTTTCGGCAGCGGCAACGACAAAGGAAATCCTGCGAACCTGCCGCCTGGCTGGTTGCAACAAGCGGCCGACTTGGCGCCCGACAAACCGTTCGCTATTGCCGAGACCGGTTGGCTGGCTGAAAACCTGAACGCCCCCTCGTTTGGTTTGTTCGTTACCGGCACAGCAGCCTGGCAGGCCGACTACGTGCGCGCACTGTTTTCGGAATGCGAGCGATTGAAGGCGCGGTTCGTGATTTGGTTCTTGGCTGTCGACTACGACCGGCTGTGGTTTTGGTTGACGTTGCTGGGGCAAGCCAACGACGGCTGGTTGTTGTGGCGCGACACCGGATTGTGGAACGGGCAACTCAGCGCACGCCCATCGCTTGCGGTTTGGGATGGTCGCAATGCCGATAGGCGGCGCGCGGTGCCGCCGATCGTACCCGATGGTTGGTCAGTGCCCGGCGCGCAACTCACCGTCGCGCGCGCCAGCGGCACGCAACTGAAGCTCGACTGGGGATTGGGAGCGTGCCCGGCCCAGAATCACCACGTGGTGTGGTTGGATCTGCACGCGATCGCCAGTTACAGCGTTGTCGGTGAAACCTGCGCCGTCGGCAGCACGGGTTCGTTCACCGGGCCGGCGCCGGCTGGTGATCTAGGGGTGCTGGTGGTGGCCGATGATGGCGCGTCGATCGAAGGATCCCACGGCGTCGACAGTGGCGGACACGAGCGACCCTCGCAGTCGACGCTGTGCGGTTTGTCCACCAAACTCACCGACGGCGTTTGCCCCTAGCGCTTGCGGAGCGATGACGCGTTGAACCTTCCCAAGGCTTACTCGTGGGGCGAGCCTCTCCCCACACTCACGTCCTCGCGCGTGGTGCTGCGCCCGGTTACGCACAGCGACGTGGCGGCGTACTTCGCGATCTTCTCCGACCCGGAAACGATGCGGTACTGGTCACGCCCGCCGATGCAGCGGATGGCCGAGGCCGAAAGCTATGTCGAGCGCGTGCTCGATGCCGTCACTCAACGCCGCGTTGTGCAGTGGGCGATCGCGCTTCCTGGTGCTGGCGCTGCCATCGGGCACATCGCGCTGCACAAGATCGATCTGGATCATCGGCGCGCCGAGGTAGGGTTTGCCCTGAGTCGCACACACTGGGGTGGCGGATTGATGTCTCAGGCGTTGGCGATGCTGATTGCATTTGCGTTCGAGACGATGCAGCTGCATCGCTTGGAGGCTGATGTGGACCCACGCAACTCAAGCTCGTTGAAGTTGCTTTCGCGTCATGGGTTTGTGACTGAGGGCCACCTGCGGGAACGATTCCTCGTGAGCGGCGAGTGGTGCGATTCCGTCATGCTTGGGTTGTTGCGATCGGAATGGGACCCGAGCGGGCGCGCATAGGCGGGCGCTAGCGACTTTCTCGACTGGGTGACACGGGCGCGAGACCCGGGCTGCAACCGGTTGCCTGTTCTCGGGCGGAGTGCGACGATGCCGGCATGAGCCCCGAGAAGCCACCAGATGCGCACAATCACCGGCGCCCCGACAGCGAGTTACTCGTGGTTGGGGTTCGTGTCCCTTCACGAGGCGGACTAGTCGCGGCGGCACCGCTCCTCGATCTCGTTATTCGCCTGCGCGGCGATCGGCCCTTCATCCCGAAAGGCGTTCATCGGTTTACTTCGTTCGAGGAGAGCGGCGCGTGGTCGCTTCGCATGATGGCTCGCCAGCCGAATCCAGACCGCCAACCCTAGCGGATCTACTCACGCTGTGCCGCCATTTGAACGACGCGGGTGCTAGGTATCTCGTAATCGGTGGCATGGCTGTTATCCACGCCGGGTTCGTCCGTGCGACCGAGGACATCGATCTGCTCGTCGCTGCCGACGCCGACAATGTTGAACGAGTGCGGAGCGCGCTGCTTCATTTGCCTGATCGCGCCGTGCGCGAGGTGGATCACGACGACCTGATGAGGTACGCGGTGATTCGAGTCGCGGATGAGATCGTGGTCGATCTTATGCGCTCGGCGTGCGGGATCGAGTATGCGGAAGCGTGTCAGGAGATCGAATACGACACGATCGACGGTGTAAGCGTACCGTTCCCGAGTGCGAGACTACTTCTGCGAATGAAACAGACCCTGCGCGAGAAGGATGCGATCGATCGCGGCTTTCTGATGCAGCGGATGCGCTCTTCGTAGAGCGCCGATCCAGGGCGCGCTGTCGCTGGTGACGCGTTGACATCCCCGGGCAAAGCGTCCAATGCCGGCGACAATAACGTCAGCCCTATCACGAATCGGTTTCGAACCGTCGCTCGATGGCATGCAGAAGCTGCAAACCGGCTCCTGGCGAGCAAAAACTCGAGCGGTTTGGTAGACGTAGGCCGATTCGTGAGGCAGCTTTCTTGGGTGCGCACGCCTCGTCCTCTCAGAGAGCCGTCATGAGTCACTCGCCCTATGAAGTCGGGCCACGGCCACGACGCCGGTCGCCGCTGATTGCGGTGCTCGACTTCATTGGGAGCGTGCCGTTCGGCCTGTCGATGATGGGGTTGCTGTTGCTTTACTGCTGGATCGGGTCGGCGGGGTTTGCGCCGTTCAGCGATTGGTTTCCGCGCCAGTCGCTGGAGATGACCGAGCTGGAGTGGTTCTCTTGGTGGCCGTTCAAGGCGCTTTTGTTCTCGATTGCTGTTTCGCTCGTGATCGTCACCGTGCGGCGAATCAAGTTCAATCTCCCCAACCTCGGAGTTTGGTCGGTGCACGTTGGCGTAATCGCCTTGATGGCCGGTACCGGTTATTACTTCGCTCGCAAGCTCGAGGGGGACACGGCGGTCTATCGCTTCAACGCACAGCTCAGTGCCGGCGGCGCCAAGAGTGAGTTGATGCTTCAGCCGGGAACTCGCGCGTTTGTCTATGGCGACGGTCGGTTCTATGACGTCAGGGTCGCGACGATCCAACCGCAGTACGAACTGCTGACCGGCGCCGACAGCGGCAGACGTGCCTACAGCGTCCAACTCGCGGTGCAGCCGTACATTGCGGGGCGACCCGAGAGCCCGTTCGTTCGGCAGGTGATTGCGGGATATCCGCAGTACACCGAGGACGTTGTCCCGGGCCAAGGCCGCGCCATCAAGGTTGTCGGGCGCGCGATTCTCGACGACGCGCTTCATGTCGAGCTCGTTCCATTTGCCGCCGACCGCTTCTACCTGCGCGATAGTGCGGCCGTGCGGCTGCGAGCAGCCAATGACAATGAGTGGATCGAGTACGCGTTGCCGCGGCTGCCGCGCTACGCCGAGCATGTCGCGGACACTCAAAGTGTCGACGCAGCGCCCGGTGAACCGATCGCATCGAAGACACTCGAGATACGCGGAGAAACCAACGACACTCCAGCCTCGCCGCCACTGAGGGAGGTTGAACTGCGTGCCACGGCGTTTCTGCCGCATGCCCGCTTGGAGCAAACCTGGAAACCGGGCGGATCTCTGCGACGTCCACTGGCGCAGTTGACGCTGCGCTCGTCCGGCAACCCCACGCGTCACGCGCTGGTGCAATCCGGCGGCGTGTCGACGCTCAGCACCGCGACCGGGCCACTCGAAGCGCAGTTGGTGTGGCTCGACAGCGCTGCGGCGCGCGAATCGCAGCGTTCGATCGAGCCGGCCAGCGTCCGCGTGCGCGTCGGCAAGGACGAGCGCTTGATACCGCTCGCCGAGTTGATGAAGGGCGAGGTCACGCTCGGAACGACGAGCTATTCGCTGCGTGGTTTGCAGTTCGTTCCGCATTGGTCGGTGGCTGACTCGGGCGAATCGGCCTCGGTGATCACGATTGCGGTGACTCACGGTATGCAGCGCTACACACGCGCGGTGGTCTCACCGGACGGCGGGCGATCGGAGGACCTTGACGATGCCGGCAAACGATTGGGCAAGCGGGTCGACGAGGCGCTCGATATCGAACTGCTCAAACCCGTGGCGCCGGCGCTGAAACTCGTAGCGGGCGAGTGGGGCGTCGACATCGGGCTGATCGGCGAGGATGGCAACGCGGAATGGAAGTCGGCCCGCACGGGGGAAAGCGTCGAGTTTGCGTCGCGGTCGCTGTCGATCGAGCTGAACGGTTTGAGCCGCGAGTCGCATCGCGTGACCCGCCCTGCGATCATTCCGTTGCGTGAGCGCGACACCAAGGCAGGGATGGCGCACGCGTTGATCCGTTTGGAACTCTCGCGCGCAGGCAAGACGCAAACGGCGTGGCTGGAGTACAGCCACTACCCGCATCCCAATCGCTATGGCTACAAGCCGCAGCGCCTCACGTTCGATGACGGCGCGGTGCTAGAAGCGGTGTTCACACGCCAGAGCCGGCCATTGCCGATGAGATTGTCGTTGGCTGAGTTTCAGCTCGAAACCTATCCCGGTGGGCAACGCGAGCGCGACTACATCAGCCGGATTCGCTTTGACGATGGACAGGGTTGGGGCGAGCCGGTCGATATCCGCAGCAACGTACCGACCGGCCACGCGGGTTGGTGGTTGTTTCAGAGCACGTGGGACCCGCCAGCACCGGAGATGGGCTACGCCGGCCTGAACTTCAGCGGTGTTGGCGTGGCCAACCGGCATGGTGTGGGGGCGATGTTGGGCGGCGCGATCATCGTTGCCTTCGGTTTGATCTGGGCCTTCTACGTCAAGCCGACGCTACTGCACAAACGGCGCGAGCAGCGTCGATTGTCGATCGAGGCGGCCGTCGCGGCGCCGGACTCGCAGCCAGTCTCGACGCCGGAGGTGCACGTATGAAGCGCTTCATCGCTGCAACAGCGCTCGCCGCCGCAGTTGTTGTCGCTTTTGGATGTGGCTCGAGCCCAAAAGACTCGGTGGTCCCGCTCTCGGTGGGTCGACCGTTCCGCGAGACGATCGATTTGGCGGCGATCCGCCTGATTGCTGTTCAAGATGACGGGCGCGTCAAGACCTTCGACGCCTTGGCGCGAGAGACGCTCGCGCGTGCGTTTGGGCCGAAGGCGCTCGGCGACGCCGACCCGGTGCTCGCGTACTTGGACCTGATGCTCGTTCCAGAGAACTCCATCACATCGGCCGCGCTATATGCGCCGAAGAAGGCGTTCCGCCAGCGGTTGGTGCAAATCGTGCGCGAGTCGACACCGGTGG